>CALIDR010000141.1 GCA_938022295.1 uncultured Burkholderiaceae bacterium | reverse complement strand
GCGGTGGCCTCGCGTTCGCGCGCGGCGCGCGCCTCGGCCTCGCGCCGCCGCTCGGCGAGCGCGGTCTTCAGCATGGCGAGGTCTTGCAGGCGGTTCAGCGTCGTCACGGGCGGGCGGCGGCCAGAGCGTCGGTAAGCCAATACGGATTGTCGCCATCGGCTCGCGGCCAGGTCGCCGCTCGGCCGCCAAAACCTGCCGTGGCGCAGGTCAGAGCAGCCCGCGCTCCGCGAACGACACGACGTCGGCGGTGCCGACCACCATGTGGTCGAGCACGCGCACGTCGACCAGCGCCAGCGCGCCCTTGAGCGACTGGGTCAGGAACTCGTCGGCGCGCGACGGCTCGGCCACGCCCGACGGGTGGTTGTGCGCCAGCACGACGGCGCCGGCGTTGAGCGCCAGCGCGCGCTTGACGACTTCGCGCGGGTAGACGCTGGTCTGCGACAGCGTGCCGCGGAACATCTCCTCGAGCGCGATCAGCCGGTGCTGGTGATCGAGGAACAGCACCGCGAACACTTCGTGCGGCAGGTGCGCGAGCTGCAGCCGCAGGTACTGCTTGACGGCCTGCGGCGCGTCGAACACCGGCTGGGCCGCAAGTTCGGCCGCGAGCGCGCGGCGCGCGATCTCGAGCACGGCGGCGAGCTCGGCGCGCTTGGCCGGCCCCAGGCCGCGCACGCGCGCGAGCGCCCCGGGCGCCGTGCGCATCAGCCCGGGCAGGCCGCCGAAGTCGGCCAGCAGCCGCTGTGCGAGCTGCAGCACGCCGGCGCCGGCCACGCCGGTGCGCAGCAGCAGCGCGAGCAGCTCGGCGTCGGCGAGCGCCTGCGGCCCGCGCGCGAGCAGCTTCTCGCGCGGGCGGGTGTCGGCCGGCAGGTCCTTGATCGACATCGGGGCGGGCGGCGCTTGCTACGATGCAGTCTATGAGCGCCGCCGCCGCCGCCCCGGCCACCATTCGGGGGGACTCGTTCGTGACCCTGCACTACCGCCTCGTCGGCCCCGACGGGCGCGACGTCGTCGGCACGTTCGGTGGCGCGCCGGCCACGCTGTCGCTCGGCAGCGGCCAGCTCGCGCCGGCGATGGAGCGGCGGCTGCTCGGCCTGGCCGAAGGCGCGCGGGCGACGTTCGACCTCGCCCCCGGCGAAGCCTTCGGCGAGCGCAACCCCGAGCTGGTGCAGCGCGTCGGCCGCGCGCTGCTGCGCGAGCTCGGCGACCCCGAGGCGACCTACACCGTCGGCGACGTCGTGCAGTTCCCCACGCCCGACGGCGGCGGCGCCTACGCCGGCGTCGTGCGCGAGGTCGGCCCGCCGCACGAGGGCTGGGTGCTGTTCGACTTCAACCACCCGCTGGCCGGCCAGCCGGTGCGCTTCGAGGTGCACGTGATCGGAGTGCTGTGATGGGCCGCACCACGGTCGACGAAGTCGTGCTCGCCGAGCCGCGGGGCTTCTGCGCCGGCGTCGACCGCGCGATCGAGATCGTCGAGCGCGCGCTCACCAAGTACGGTGCGCCGGTCTACGTGCGCCACGAGATCGTGCACAACACCACCGTCGTCGCCGACCTGAAGGCCAAGGGCGCGATCTTCGTCGAGGACCTGGGCGCGGTGCCGCCGGGCGCCACGCTCGTGTTCAGCGCCCACGGCGTCAGCAAGGCGGTGCGCGAGGAGGCCGCCGCGCGCGGCTTCAACGTGTTCGACGCCACCTGCCCGCTCGTGACCAAGGTGCACGTCGAACTCGCCAAGCTGGCGCGCGAGGGCTACGAGTTCGTGATGATCGGCCACAAGGGCCACCCCGAGGTAGAGGGCACGATGGGCCAGTTGAGCGAGGGCATCTACCTCGTCGAGGACGTCGACGACGTCGCGCGCGTGCAGCCCCGGGGCGACAAGCTCGCCGTCGTCACGCAGACGACGCTGTCGGTCGACGACGCGGCCGACATCCTCGCCGCCGTCAAGCGGCGCTTCCCGCACGTGCGCGAGCCCAAGCAGCAGGACATCTGCTACGCGACGCAGAACCGGCAGGACGCGGTCAAGCTGCTCGCGCCGCAGGTCGACGTCGTGATCGTCGTCGGCAGCCCGACGAGCAGCAACAGCAACCGCCTGCGCGAAGTGGCCGAGCGGCGCGGCACGCCGGCCTACATGGTCGACACCGCCGACGACCTGCGCGCCTCGTGGTTCGAAGGCCGCCCGCGCGTGGGGCTGACCGCCGGCGCCTCGGCGCCCGAGATCCTCGTGCAGCAGGTGATCGCGCGGCTGCGCGAGCTCGGCGCGGTGAGCGTGCGCACGATGGACGGCGTGCGCGAGACGGTGCACTTCCCGCTGCCGATGGGGCTGGGCGACAAGAGCATGGCGCGGGTCGCCGGGTCGCGATCCTGACCCCGCTGCGGCCGCGGGCGACGGCGCCTGCGGGCGCCGTTTCTCCTGCCCGCGCCCTCCCTAGAATCCGCCGACCCCGAGGACCGCCATGCTCGACATCCAACTGCTGCGCCGCGACCTGGCGGCCGTCGTCGCCCGGCTCGAGACGCGCAAGAAGCCGCAACCGTTCCTCGACGTCGAGCGCTTCGGCGCCCTCGAGGCCGAGCGCAAGCGCCTGCAGACGCACACCGAGGAGCTGCAGGCGCGGCGCAACGCGCTGTCCAAGCAGATCGGGCAGCGCAAGGCGCGCGGCGAGGACACGGCCGACCTGATGGCCGCCGTGGGCGGCCTGGGCGACGAACTGAAGCAGTGCGCCGAGCGGCTCGACTCGCTGCAGGGCGAGCTGCACGACCTGCTGATGCACCTGCCCAACCTGCCGCAGCCGGACGTGCCCGTCGGCGCCGACGAGACCGCCAACGTCGAGGTGCGGCGCTGGGGCAAGCCGCGCGCGTTCGACTTCCCGGTGCGCGACCACGTCGACCTCGGCACCCCGCTCGGGCTGGACTTCGACACCGCGGCGAAGCTCAGCGGCGCGCGCTTCTCGCTGCTGCGCGGGCCGCTGGCGCGGCTGCACCGCGCGCTCGCGCAGTTCATGCTCGACGTGCAGACCGCCGAGCACGGCTACACCGAGTGCTGGACGCCCTACATCGTCAACCGCGAAGTGCTCGAAGGCACGGGCCAGCTGCCCAAGTTCCGCGACGACATGTTCTGGGTCACCCGCGGCGGCGACGAGACGCAGCGCGAGCAGTACCTGATCAGCACGAGCGAGATCCCGCTCGCGAACACGGTGCGCGAGCAGATCCTCGACGCCGCGCAGCTGCCGCTGAAGCTCACCGCGCACACGCCATGCTTCCGCAGCGAAGCCGGCAGCGCCGGGCGCGACACGCGCGGCATGATCCGCCAGCACCAGTTCGACAAGGTCGAGCTGGTGCAGATCACGCGGCCCGAGGACAGCGGCGCCGCACTCGAGCAGATGGTCGGCCACGCCGAGGCCATCCTGCAGCGGCTCGAGCTGCCGTACCGCGTCGTGCTGCTGAGCACCGGCGACATGGGCTTCGGCAGCGCGAAGACGTACGACCTCGAGGTCTGGCTGCCGGCGCAGGGCACCTACCGCGAAATCAGCTCGTGCAGCAACTGCGAGGCCTTCCAGGCCCGCCGCATGCAGGCGCGCTTTCGCAATGCACAGGGCAAGACCGAGTTCGTGCACACGCTCAACGGCTCCGGCCTCGCGGTGGGTCGCACGCTGGTGGCGGTGCTCGAGAACCACCAGCAGGCCGACGGCTCGATCGCCGTGCCGGCGGCGCTGCGCCCGTACCTGGGCGGGCTCGAGGTGCTGCGGCCTTGAGCGCGTCGCCGGCCGAGATCGACGCGATCGCCGACCGCCTCGACGCGGCGCAGGCCGCCGCCGCGCTGACCGGCCT
>CALIDR010000140.1 GCA_938022295.1 uncultured Burkholderiaceae bacterium | reverse complement strand
AGCGCTCGGCGCGGCGGTGTCGAGGAAGCGGCCGATCTCGTCGAGCGCCTGCCGCGCCTCGGGCAGCTCGGGGTGGAAGATCTGCCAGACGTGGATCATGTGCGCCCAGCGCTGCAGCCGCACCGGCGAGCCGGCGGCCTGCGCGCGGTTGGCGTAGCGCTGGCTGTCGTCGAACAGCATCTCGGCCTCGCTCGCCTGCAGCAGCGTGGGCGGCAGGCGCGACAGGTCGCCGCGCACGCCGTGCAGCAGCAGCACCGCGCCGGCGCCGGGCGCCCCGGGCGCGAACCAGCCCCGCACGGCCTCGCCGGCTGCGGTCTCGATCACGACCGATCGCGCGCCGAGCGCGGCCAGCGCCGGCGGCGGCGCACCGACGGCACGCGGCGCCGGCGCCACGAGCCAGCGGCCGGCAGCCTCCAGCGCGAGCAGCATGCACGCCGCCGCCACCGCGACGAGGGCGGCCGCGATGCGAACGCCGCGCCGCGCGCGGGGCCGCTCGCGCGTCTTGCTGGCGGGTCGGTCGGCGACGCGGGCTGGCCCCGGCATGGCGCAGCATAGCCCGCGCTCGCCCGGCTACCAGGCGAGCGGGTCGAGGCGGTAGCAGCGCCGCAGCTGCTCGTACAGCGCCGGGCGCTCGGCGGCCAGCGCGGCGGGGCGCTCGAAGAACGCCTCGCTCGCGACGGCGAAGAACTCGGCCGGGCTCGTCGCGCCGTAGCGCTCGACGACGCCGGCTTCGCCGTGCGCCAGGCGCTGGCGCAGGGCGTCGAACTCGGCGCCCATCACCTGCGCCCAGCTGCGCTGCCAGGCGCCGCGGCCGACGTAGGGGGCGCCGTTGGCGCCGCCCAGATCCTGGTCGAGCTGGTGCGCGAACTCGTGGATGACGACGTTGTGGCCGTCGTGCGGGTCGGCCGCGCCGTGCAGCACCGCGTCCCACGCCAGCACGACCTGGCCGCGCTCCCAGCTCTGGCCGGCCATCACGTCGCGGCCTTCGTGGACGACGCCGCCCGCGCCCGGCTCGCGCCGCGGCACGACGAAGTGGCCGGGGTAGACGAGCACCTCGCGCAGGTTGCCGAACGAGCCGCCGCGGCCGAGCAGCAGCAGCGCGGCCTGCGCGGCGACCGTGACCCGCACCTCGTCGTCGACCTCGAGCCCGGCGCAGCCGACGAACGGCACTTCGGCCAGCAGCACCTGCACGTGGCGGTGCAGCCGCTGGCGGTGCGGCGGCGGCAGCTCGCGCGCCAGCGGCACCCGGCGGCGCACAATCTCGCGCCAGGCGGCAGGGAACGGCCGGGCGACAATGCGCCGGCGCCGCCACAGCCGCGCCAGCGTCGGCGCGGCGAGCAGCCCCAACCCTGCCGCGACGACGGCGAGCACGAACCCGACCGCGGCGAGGACACCCACCGCTTCGAGTTGGGCCGGGCGGCGGCGATTTCAAGCGGCGTGCCGACGGGCGGACCCGCGCCGGCCGCGCGCCGCTCAGGTCTCGAGGCGGAAGCCGACCTTCAGCGTGACCTGGTAGTGCGCGACCTTGCCGTCGACGATGTGGCCGCGCGTTTCGACGACCTCGAACCAGTCGAGGTGGCGCAGCGTGCGCGCGGCGGTCTCGATCGCGTTGCGGATCGCGTCGTCGGTGCCGACGCTCGACGAGCCGACGAGTTCGACCAGCTTGTAGACATGGTCCGCCATGGGGGTCTCCGGGTGGGCGGCGCGGGTCAGCGCGCGGGGTGGGCGGCGGGGTGGATCGGGCCGCCCGCATGAAGGGCCGGGTCCCCGTCGTGGCGTGGTGTCCTTGCCGACGACGCTCCCGCGGCATCGCGACCCGGCGGCCGCCGGCCGCGACGCGCCGATCGTGGCGCGACGGGTGGCGCGCCGTCAAGTCGCGCCGGCGATGCCTGCGGCGGCGGCCCGGTGCGCGGCGAGCGCCGCCGGCGATGCGGGCGGCGACGGCTCAGCGGGCCGGCGCATCGCCGGCCAGGCCGAACTCGGCGAGCGCCGCCGGCCAGTTCAGGCCGTGGCGCGCGGTGGCGAGCTTCAGCAGCGCGTAGCGCTGCAGCGGGGCGAGCGCCGCCCAGCGCTGCAGCGGCAGCGGGCCGGCGTGCTGCGCGGCCCACTGCCGCTGCACCTGCGCCGGCACCGTGTCGGCGGCGGGCGCATCGGCGGGCGGCTGGATGGCCGGCGGCTGTCCGTCGGGCGCATGGTGGCCCACGGCGCGGCGCAGCAGTGCGCGCAGGCGAACGAGGCTGCGCGGGTCGTCGCTCGGCGTCTCCAGCAGCGCCTCGCGCAGCACGCGCGGCAGCGCGCGCCACTGGGCGAGCGAGACCTTCAGGCCGCAGCGGTCGAGCTTGAGCCGCATCGACATCGGGATGCAGTCGAGCGTCGGGCGCATCGACGCCTCGAAGCCGAAGAACGCCTCGGCGAGGTCGTCGCCGAGCCCGATCGCACGCGCCACGCCGCGCGCGATCGCCGCGGGCCTGAGGCCGAGCCCGCGCACGTCGGGCTCGGCGCGCGGGTCGACCTCGACGATCTTCTGCCCCGCGCGCACGGCCACGCCGTCGCGGGTCAGCCCGCGCAGCGCGCCGCCCACCGGCGCGGCCACCGGCGCGCCCGCCAGCTCGCCCACCGGCTGGCCGGCCGCGACGCGATCGCCGATGTGCGCCATCGTCCGCCATGGCCCGGCGACTGCGGCGTAGACGAAACGCTCGCGCGCCAGCCCCTCGAGGCGCCGCGGCTCGCCGGCCAGCGGCGCGGTGCCGGCGCTGGCCGAGGTGGCGCCGAGCGCGTCGCCCCACGCCGTCTCGGCGGCGAGCGTGCAGTTGCGGCCGGGCTCGAACCCCGGGCCGAGGCCGACGACGACGGGCGCGTGGCCGCGCAGGTCGGGCGGCACCTCGCGCTTGCGCATCCGCGCGTCGACGAGCGCGTCGGGCCGCCAGGCGGCGACGACGTCGGCCCACGGCGCGTCGGTGCACGGCAGCACGTCGAGCGACTGCGCCAGCGTGCCGAGTTCCGCCGGGTCGTGCGCCAGCGCCGCGCTCACGCCCTCGAGCGTCGCGGTGCCGTCGAACCAGGCGTCGGCGAACGCCATGCCGCGGCGCGGGTGCGGCGGGCGCGGCTCGTCGGCGAGCACGACGTCGGCGCCGAGCACGAACAGCCGGTGGGCGACGGCCGAGCCGACGTCGCCGGCGCCGAGGACGACGACGCGCGGGGCCGGCGGAGTGGCGGTGGATGGCGGCATCGGCAAGCCCTCAGCGAGATCGCATCGGCATCACGTGCACCAAAGCGCTGTCGAGCCGCACGGCGCTGCGCTGGTGCGGCGCCAGCTGCTGGCGCTGCGCGCCGGCCAGCGTCAGCAGCAGCGGCACGCCGCCGAGCACGTCGAGCTGCAGCGTCGCGAGCGTGATCTCGCCCAGGTGGCGCGCCTCGGCGACGACGGCGCCGAACTCGTCGGCACCGGCGGCGGCGCGGTCGAGCACCGTGAGGCCGTCGCTCGGGATCACCCAGGCCACGGCCTGCCCGGCGGGGATCTTGCCCTTGTCGCGCACGCGCAGGCGCGGGCCGGGCGTGCCGTCGGCGCCGGTCCAGCGCAGCCAGCCCCAGCCCGGCGCGTCGGCGGGCCCCTCCCAGGTGCCGTGGAAGCGGTTCTGGATGCCGACCAGGTCGGCCACCCGCGCGTTGCGCGGCGCGTGGTGGATCGCCTGCGGCGTGCCCTGCTGCAGCACGCGGCCGGCGTCCATCACGACGAGGCGGTCGGACAGGAGCCGCGCCTCCTGCAGGTCGTGCGTGACGAGCAGGATCGGGATCGCCAGCTCGCGCCGCAGCCCGGCCAGCAGCCGGTACAGGCCGCGACGGCTCATCTGGTCGACGGCGGAGAACGGCTCGTCGAGCAGCAGCAGCCGCGGCTCGCGCGCCAGCGCGCGCGCCACCGCGACGCGCTGCTGCTGCCCGCCGGACAGCCACGCCGGCCGCCGCTGCTGCTGCTCGGCGCTCAGGTGCACGTGGTCGAGCCAGTGGCGCGCGCGCTGCCGCCGCTCGTCGCGCGGCAGGTGCAGCAGCGACAGCGCGACGTTGTCGAGCGCGCTCAGGTGCGGCATCAGCGCGTAGTTCTGGAACACCAGGCCCACGTGCCGCCGCTGCGGCGGCAGGCACACGCCGCGCGCGGTGTCGCACCAGACCTCGCCGCCGACGACGACGCGCCCCGTCTGCGGCCGCATCAGCCCGGCGAGCACGCGCATCATCGAAGTCTTGCCCGCGCCCGACGGGCCGACGAGGGCGAGCAGTTCGCCGGCGTCGCAGCGGAACGCGCCCGACAGCGGCATCGGCGCCGCCTGCTCGACCTCGACTTCGAGCGCAGCGCCGGCCGCCGCTTCGACCTCGGTGCCCGACATCTTCATCGCCGCGCCGTGAGCTTCGCGGTGGCGAAGAACGACGCCGCCACCGCCGTCAGCGACAGCACGAGCAGCAGCAGCGCCATGCGGTCGGCGCTTTGCAGGTCGAACGCCTGCACGCGGTCGTAGATCGAGATCGCGATCGTCTTCGTCTCGCCGGGGATGCTGCCGCCCACCATCAGCACGACGCCGAACTCGCCGAGCGTGTGCACGAACGTCAGCACCATCGCCGAGAGGATGCCGGGCCACGCCAGCGGCAGCTCGACGCGCACGAGGGTCTGCCAGAACCCGAGGCCGCTGACGGCGGCCGCCTCGTCGAGCTGGCGCGGGATGGCCTCGAACGCGCGCTGCACCGGCTGCACCATGAACGGCACGTTGAAGACGACCGACGCGATCACCAGGCCGAGGAAGTTGAACGTGAGCCGCACGTCGAACGTCTCGAGCATCCAGCGCCCGACGGGCGAGGCGCCGCCGAGCGAGACGAGCAGGTAGTAGCCGAGCACGGTGGGCGGCAGCACGAGTGGCAGCACGACGGCCGCCTCGACCCACGCCTTGCCGCGCCACGTCGAGACGGCGAGCCAGCGGCCGAGCGCGACGCCGATCGGCAGCAGCACCGCGAGCGTGACCACCGCCAGCTCGAGCGACAGGACGAGGGCCTGCCAGTCCATCGCGGGGGTGGCGGCCTCTTCAGTCGCGCGGCATCTCGAAGCCGTAGCGCTTCATGATGTCCTGCGCCGGCGGCGTGGCGAGGTAGTCGTAGAACGCGCGCAGCGCCGGCGGGGCGTCCTTCGTCAGCACCATGCGCTGCTTGAGCGGCTGGTGCCAGCTCTCGGGAATCAGCGCGAAGTCGCCGAGCCGCGCGACCTGCGGCGCCAGCGCCAGCGACAGCGCGATGATCCCGCCCTGCGTCGAGCCCGAGGTGGCGAACTGCGCGGTCTGCGAGATGTTCTCGCCGTAGACCAGCTTCGGCTGGATCGCCTCCCATAGCCCCGCGTGCTGCAGCGCCTCGCGCGCGCGCATGCCGTACGGCGCGTGGTCGGGGTTGGCGATCGCGAACTTCTGCAGCCGGCCGTCCTTCAGCGCCGCGGCGAGGTCCTTCAGCTCGCCGTCGGCCTTCAGCGGCGACCCGGCGGGCACCTTGATGCCGATGCGGCCGACGGCGTAGAGCCGCCCGCGGTCGGGCGTCTTGCCGGCGTCGTGCAGCCTGAAGACGAAGTCCTCGTCGGCCGACATGAACATCTGGAACGGCGCGCCCTGCAGGATCTGCGAGTAGAAGCTCCCGGACGAGCCGAACACGAGGCGCAGCTTGTGGCCGGTCTCCTTCTCGAAGCGCGAGGCGACTTCCTCGATCGCGAACTTCAGGTCGGCCGCGGCGGCCAGGGTCGGCACCGGCGGCGTCTGCGCGGCCAGCGGCGCCGCGGCGGCCAGACCCAGGGTGGCGAGCAGCGCCCACAGGCGACGGCGAAGCAGATCCATGAGGGTGTCCTTTCGGCGAGCGGTCGGCGCGGCGGCCGACGACATGAAGGCTTCGGGGAGGGCTCGATATCTTTCGTATGCGATATCGTAGAGCGAGTATATCGAAGCATTGCCGCTCGCCGTGGCCGCACAATCCCGCCATGCCGCACCGCACCGACGACCGCCCGGGGCTCGACGCCACCACGCGCTTCCGGGTGCAGCTCAAGCACGCGGTCGCGATCGGCCCCGGCAAGGCCGACGTGCTGCAGGGCATCGCCGAGACCGGCTCGATCGCCGAGGCCGGCCGCCGCATGGGCATGAGCTACCAGCGCGTGTGGTCGCTCGTGCAGGCGATGAACCGCGATTTCGTCGCCCCGCTCGTCGAGAAGCAGCGCGGCGGCAGCGCCGGCGGCGGGGCGCGGCTCACGCCCACCGGCGAGCAGGTGCTCGCGCTGTACCGGCGCATCGAGGCCGATGCCGAACGCGCGGTGGCGCGCCGCCTGCCGCAGCTCGTCGCGCTGATCCGCGGCGACGCCGGCGGCTGAACGGGGCCCGTGCCGGCGCGAAGCGTGTAGGCTCGGGCCGATGGACGACGCGCTGCCGATCCCCGAGTCGCGCTGGTGGCTGCCGGTGGCGGCCGCCGCCGAGCTGGCCGCCGACCAGCCGCTGGCCGCGACGTGGCTCGGCCAGCCGCTCGTGCTGTGGCACGACGGCCGCGAGCCGCGCGCCTTCACCGACCGCTGCCCGCACCGCGGCGCGCGGCTGTCGCGCGGGCGCGTCGACGCCGGCCTGCTCGAATGCCCGTACCACGGCTGGCGCTACGCCGCCGACGGGCGCTGCCGCCGCATCCCGGCGCGGCCCGCGTTCGAGCCGCCGGCCGACCTCTGCGCCACCGCCTGGGCCGTCGCCGAGGCGCACGGCCTGCTGTGGGTGGCGGCGGCCGATGCGCCTGCGGCCCCCGCCCCACGCGCCGCCGCTGCTCGCCGACCTGCCGGCACGCCGCCTGCTGTGCGGCCCGTACGACGTCGCGACGAGCGCGCCGCGGGTGGTCGAGAACTTCCTCGACACGGCGCACTTCGGCCTCGTCCACGAAGGCCGGCTCGGCGATCGCGGCCACCTCGAGGTGCCGAACTACGACGTCGTCGACGACGCCCACGGCCGCCCCGGCGTGCCGCACTACCGCGCCTGGCAGCCGCAGGGCAGCGCCGCCGCGAGCGCCGCCGGCTGGGTCGACTACCGCTACCAGGTGCTGTCGCCGTACGGCGCGGTGCTGGCCAAGCGCGGCGAGGGCGAGGCGCCGCAGGAAGCGTACGCGCTGTGGGTGGCGCCCACCGAGCCCGAGGCCTGCCGCGTCTGGTTCACGATCTTCACCGCCGACGAGACGCGCGACGACGCCACGCTCGTCGGCTTCCAGGACACGATCTTCCGCCAGGACCGGCCGGTGCTCGAGTCGCAGCGCCCGCGCCGGCTGCCGCTTGCCGGCGGCGAGCGCCACTGCGCCGCCGACCGCCTGAGCACCGCCTATCGCCGCTGGCTGCAGCGCGAGGGCATCACGTTCGGAGTGTGCTGACGATGACGACCGCGATCGACTTCGACCGCATCGACGCCCGCGGCCCGGCGGCGCTGGCGTCGCTGCTGCGCCGCATGCCCAAGGCCGAGCTGCACGTGCACGTGGAGGGCACGCTCGAGCCCGAGCTGATCTTCCGCCTGGCCGAGCGCAACCGCGTGCCGCTCGCCTACCCCGGTGTCGAGGCGCTGCGCGCGGCCTACGCGTTCACCGACCTGCAGAGCTTCCTCGACGTCTACTACGCCGGCGCAGGCGTGCTGCGCCACGAGGCCGACTTCTTCGACATGGCGTGGGCCTATTTCGAGCGCGCAGCGGCCGACAACGTCGTGCACGCCGAAGTCTTCTTCGACCCGCAGACGCACACCGAGCGCGGGGTGCCGATCGAGGCCGTGATCGTCGGCCTGCACCACGCGTGCCAGCGTGCGCACCAGGAGTTCGGCCTGAGCGCGAAGCTGATCCTGTGCTTCCTGCGCCACCTGAGCGAAGACGCCGCGTTCGCGACGCTCGAGCAGGCGCTGCCGTACCGCGACCACTTCATCGGCGTCGGCCTCGACAGCAGCGAGCGCGGGCACCCGCCGGAGAAGTTCGCGCGCGTGTTCGCGCGGGCGCGCGAGCTCGGCCTGCACGTCGTTGCCCACGCCGGCGAGGAGGGGCCGCCGGCCTACATCCGCGGTGCGCTCGTCGTGCTGCGCGTCGAGCGCATCGACCACGGCGTGCGCTGTGTCGAGGATCCGGCGCTCGTCGAGCGCCTGGCGCGCGAGCGGGTGCCGCTGACGGTGTGCCCGCTGTCCAACGTCAAGCTGTGCGTGTTCCCCTCGCTCGAGCGGCACAACCTGCCCGCGCTGCTCGACGCCGGGCTGGTGGCCACCGTCAACAGCGACGACCCGGCGTACTTCGGCGGCTACGTCAACGACAACTTCGTGCAGACGTTCGCCGCGCTGCCGCAGCTGGGCGCGCGCCACGCCTGGCAGCTCGCGGCCAACAGCTTCGAGGCCAGCTTCGCGCCCGAGGCCGACAAGCGGCGCTGGGCGGCCGAACTCGACCGCGTCTTCGCGGCCGAGCCCTGATCAGCGCGCGGCGCTGCCCGGATAGGTGCCCGGCAGCAGCACGCCGCGGTCGACCCGCCGCAGGTCGGTGTGGCCGCAGAAGGCCATCGTCAGGTCGAGCTCCTTGTGGATGATCTCGAGGCAGCGCGTGACGCCCTCGCGGCCGAGGGCGCCCAGGCCGTACAGGAAGGCGCGGCCGATGTAGGTGCCGCGCGCACCGAGCGCCCAGGCCTTGAACACGTCCTGGCCGCTGCGGATGCCGCCGTCCATGTGGACCTCGATCTTCGAGCCGACCGCATCGACGATCGCCGGCAGCGCCTCGATGCTCGAGGGCGCGCCGTCGAGCTGGCGGCCGCCGTGGTTGCTGACGATCAGCGCGTCGGCGCCGCTGGCGGCGGCGAGCTTCGCATCCTCGACGTCGAGGATGCCCTTGAGGATCAGCTTTCCGCCCCAGCGCTTCTTGATCCACTCGACGTCGCCCCAGTTGAGCTTGGGGTCGAACTGCTTGGCGGTCCACTCGGCGAGGCTGCCCAGGTCGCCGACGCCCTGCACGTGGCCGACGATGTTGCCGAACTGGCGCCGCTTCGTGCCCAGCATGCCCAGGCTCCAGCGCGGTTTCGTCGCCAGGTTCAGCAGGTTGGCGAGCGTGGGCTTGGGCGGCGCCGACAGGCCGTTCTTCAGGTCCTTGTGGCGCTGGCCGAGGATCTGCAGGTCCAGCGTCAGCATCAGGGCGTCGCAGCGCGCGGCCTTGGCGCGGTCGATCAGGCGCTCGATGAAGGCGCGGTCGCGCATCACGTAGAGCTGGAACCAGAACGGCTGCGTCGTGTGGGCGGCCACGTCCTCGATCGAGCAGATGCTCATCGTGCTCAGCGTGAAGCGCACGCCGAACGCCTCGGCCGCCTGAGCGGCGAGGATCTCGCCGTCGGCGTGCTGCATGCCCGTCAGGCCCGTCGGCGCGATCGCCACCGGCATCTTCACCGGCACGCCGGCCATCGTCGTCGCCGTCGTGCGGTTCTCCATGTTCACCGCCACGCGCTGGCGCAGCTTGATGCGGCGGAAGTCCTCCTCGTTGGCGCGGTAGGTGCTCTCGGTCCACGAGCCGCTGTCGGCGTAGTCGTAGAACATCTTCGGCACGCGCCGGCGCGCGAGCTGGCGCAGGTCTTCGACGTTCGTGATCACGGGCATCGGGCAGGTCTCCGCGGGCGGCCCCGGCGGCGGGGGTGCCGCCGGCGCGCCGCGCATGCTAACGGCGCCGGCGTCCCCTCGAAGGCGGGCCGCGCGCGGGCGGCGGCCGTTACGATGCGCCCATGGCTTCGGATCGCCCGTCGTTGCCCGCCACCGTGCCGATCCTCGGTCCGGTGGCGCGGCCGCGCTGGCAGCGCGCGCTGTGGATGACAGCCGGGGCGCTGGCGCTGGCCACCGGCATCGTCGGCGCGTTCCTGCCGCTGCTGCCGACGACGCCGCTCGTCATCCTGGCCGCGTTCTGCTTCTCGCGCGGCTGCCTGCGCTGCGAGCGGTGGCTGCTCGACCATCCGCGCTTCGGGCCGATGGTGCGCGACTGGCGGCGCGAGCGCGTGATCCCGCTGCGCGCCAAGCAGATCGCCACCGCGATGATGGCGGCGAGCAGCCTGTGGGCGTGGTTCGCGATGCCGGCGGCGATCCGCTGGCTGCCGGCCGCCGTCTGCGCCGCCGTGGCGTGGTGGATGTGGCGCCAGCCGAGCCGCCCGCGCGCGGCGGCCGCGCCAGCCGTGCGCCGGCGTTGATCTGGCGCAAGCCGGCCGCCGGGGTCCGGCGCGACGATCGCGCCAAGGTTGCCGACGGCCGCACCGCGGCAGCCGCCTAACTGCCAGGGTGACCGCCCCATGACGACCGAGACCGCCACCCTCGCCGCGACGGTGGCCGCGCGCAGCGTCGCGACGCCTGCGCCCGCCGCTGCGCCCGCGGCCGACCCCGGCGCCGCGCTGCTGCGCCGGCTGGGCCCCAGGTTCGCGGCGCTCGGCCTGGCCCCGGGCGACGCCCAGGCGCTCGAGCGCGAGGCACGGGCGCGCACGGTGGCGCAGGGCCAGCTCGTGTTCACGCGCCACGACATGGCGCACGCGGTGGTCGCGCTGCTGCAGGGCGACGTCGCGCTCGGCATCGCGCCCGCCGACGGGCCGTTCCGCCCCGAGCGGCTGGTGCACGCGCCGGCGTGGCTCGACCTCGGCTCGGCCTGGCTTGAAGGCACGCACGCGCTCGACGCACGGGCGCTGAGTGCCGTCACGGTGGCCGAAGTGCCGCTGGACGCGATGCTGCCGATCGTCGAGCGGCGCGCGACGCTGGTGCGGCCGCTGATGTCTGCGCTGGCGCGCGAGGTGCGCGACCTGACGCTGAGCACGCACGAGCTGATGCACAAGGACGCGCCGGCACGGCTGGCGGCCTGGCTGCACCAGCGCTGCCAGCCGCGGCCGGGCTGGCCCGGCCAGTGCGTCGTGCAGCTGCACGAGCGCAAGCGCGACATCGCCTCGCAGCTCGCGATCACGCCCGAGACGCTGTCGCGCCTGATGCGCAGCTTCATGCAGCAGGGCGTGATCGAGGTCAGCGGCTACACGGTGCTCGTGCTCGACCCACCGGCGCTCGCGCGCCTGGCGTGCGACCAGGCAGTCGACGCGGTCGGCGGCTGAAGCGGCGGCGGCACGCGGCTGCCTCGCGGCGGCGCGTGGCGGTGCCGGTACGCCCCCGGCGCCAGGCCGGTGCGGCGCTTGAAGAAGCGGCAGAAGTACGCCGCGTCGCCAAAGCCGAGTTCGTCGGCGACGCGCGCCACCGGCGCGGCGAGCAAGGCGTCGAACAGCGGGCCCGGCGGCTGCGCGCGACGATCGACTCGACGTGCAGCATCTGCCCGGCGGCCAGGTGGGGCGTGCCCGGCTCGCCGTAGAGCGCGAACGCGGGCACCGCGGCGGCGGCGGCCGGGCGGCGCCTCACAGCCGCAGCACGAACAGCGTGATCGCCGGGAACGCGACGAGCACGGCAACCCGCGCGAGGTCGCTGGCGACGAACGGCAGCACGCCGCGGTACGTGGCGCCGATCGGGACGTCGCGCGCCATCGACTGGATCACGAACAGGTTCATCCCCACCGGCGGCGTGATCAGCCCGACCTCGACGACGATCAGCACCAGCACGCCGAACCAGATCGCGGTCTCCTCCGGCGTGAGGCCGAAGTCCAGGCCCGCCACCATCGGGAAGAAGATCGGGATCGTGAGCAGGATCATCGACAGCGAGTCCATCACGCAGCCGAACACGAGGTAGAAGACCAGGATCGCCCACAGCACGGCGTACGGGCTCAGCCCCTGCGCGCCGACCCAGGCCGCGAGTTCCTGCGGCAGCATCGACAGCGCGAGGAAGCTGTTGTAGGCCGCTGCGCCGAGCACGATCAGGAACACCATCGCGGTGCCGCCGGCAGTGGCCTCGAATGCGGCGAGCGTGCGCGCGCGCGTCAGCCCGCCGCTGCGCCACGCGAGCAGCCCGGTGCCCACGGCGCCCACCGCCGCACCCTCGGTCGGCGTGAACAGGCCGCTGTAGATGCCGCCGATCACGGCGACGAAGATCAGCGCCACCGGCCACACCGCGGCCAGCGCCTGCAGGCGCTGCGGCCATGGCATCGGCGGCAACGGCTTGGCGGCGCCGGGCTTCAGCCGCACGACGAGGGCGATCACGAGCATGTAGCCGAGCGCGGCGAGGATGCCGGGCACGAACGCGGCGGCGAACATCTTGGCGATGTTCTGCTCGGCGAGGATGGCGTAGATCACGAGCACGATCGACGGCGGGATCAGGATGCCGAGCGTGCCGCCGGCGGCGAGCAGCCCGGTCGACAGCCCGCCGTCGTAGCCGGCGCGGCGCAGCTCGGGCAGCGCGACCTGGCCCATCGTCGCCGCGGTGGCGAGCGACGAGCCGCAGATCGAGCCGAAGCCGGCGCAGGCGCCGATCGCGGCCATCCCGACGCCGCCCTTGCGGTGGCCGATGAACGCTTCGGCGCCCTTGAACAGCGCCTGCGACATGCCGCCCAAGCCGGCGAACTGGCCCATCAGCAGGAACAGCGGCACGATCGACAGCGAGTGGCTCGAGAAGGTGCCGTAGGCGAGCGTCTTCATCTGGTTGAGCAGCGGCGCGGCGCTGCCGTAGACGAGCCACGATCCGCTCAGGCCGAGCGCCAGCATCGCCAGCCCGATCGGCATGCGCAGCAGGATCAGCACCAGCAGCAGCGGGAACGACCAGGCGGCGAGCCACAGCGGATCGAGGGCGGGCATCAGTGCGCTCCGGCGGCGGTCTGGAACTCGGCCGGCGGCGAGGCCAGGCCCACGCCCTCGAGCACCCGCCACGCCGCGGCGACGACGCCCACCAGCGCCGGCACCATCGACGCCGCGTAGCCCCACCACACCGGCATCTGGAGGATGAACGTGACCTCCCGGTTGGCGTGGTAGTCGGCCATCGCGATCCACATCCGCCACACGAGCAGCGACCACACGGCGAGCATCGCCGCGTCCCACAGCAGCAGCAGCGCGCGCTGCAGCGCCGGCGGGTAGGCGCCCCACAGCAGGTCGACCACCGCGTGGCCGCGCCTGAGGTGGCACCAGGGCAGGAAGCAGAACACCGCCAGCGCCGTGCCCACCTCGACGAGCTCGAAGTCGCCCGGCACCGGGCCGAGGCCGTAGCCGGCCAGCGCGCGCCCGCCGATGCTCGCCACGCTGATCAGCGCCAGCGCGCACAGCACCGCGGCGCCGAACCAGGCCATCGCGCGGCTGACGCCGTAGATCAGGGTGTTCATCGGGGCGAAGGCGGGGGCGGCGCGCGGCGCGCCGCCCCGTGGAGGGCCCGCCGGCGCGGGTCAGGACTTGGCGAACTTCTCGATCAGCGCCTCGGCGTCGGCAGCGAGCTTCGGGCCGTCGATGCCCTTGCCGCCGACCTCGCGGTACCACACCGCGCGCACGCCGGCGGCGGTGCGCTGCCAGCGCGCGGTCTCGGCGGCATCGAGCGTGACGATGCGGTTGCCGGCGCGCTCGGCCAGCGCCCGGCCGGCCTTGTCGCCCTCGTCCATCGCGCGGCCGAACATCGCCGCGGTGGCCGCGCCGCTGTTGGCGTCGATCACCTTCTGCAGGTCGACCGGCAGGCCGTCGTACCTGGCCTTGTTCATCGCCACCGCGAAGGTCTGCGTGTACAGGCCCTTCTCGCCGGTGAAGCCGGTGTGGTTCTTGACGATCTCGTGGATCTTCAGCGCCGGGGCGACTTCCCACGGGATCGTCGTCGCGCTGATCACGCCCTTGGACAGCGCCTCGCCAGTCTGCGGCACCGGCATGCCCACCGGCACTGCGCCGAGCTGCTCGAGCATGATGTTGATGATGCGCGAGCCGCCGCGCACCTTCATCCCCTTGAGGTCCTCGAGCTTGGTGATCGGGTCCCTGCTGTGGAACAGGCCCGGCCCGTGGGTGTGGACGCAGATCAGCTTGACGTCCTTGAACTCGTCCAGCGCGTTCTTCTCGACGTACGCCTGGAACGCGCGCGACGCCGGCTCGGCGCGGCCGCAAGAGAACGGCAGCTCGAAGACCTCGGACTTCGGGAACCGGCCCGGCGTGTAGCCGAGCACGGTCCAGATGAAGTCGACGACGCCGTCCTTGGCCTGGTCGAACAGTTCGGGCGGGCGGCCGCCGAGCTGCATGCTCGGGAACAGCTGCACGCGGATGCGCCCGCCGCTGTCGGTCTCGATCTTCTTCGCCCACGGCGCGATCGCGTTGGCCGGGATCGGCGCCTGCGGCGGCAGGAACTGGTGGAAGCGCAGCGTGACGGTCTGCGCGCGGGCGATGCGCGGGGCGGCGACGGCGGCCGCCGTGCCGGCGAGCGCGCCGAGGAAGGTCTTGCGGGTGATCGTCATCGCGGTCTCCTGTCGTGGTGGGTGGTGTGTGCCGCCGCGCGCGCAACGTCAGTCGGCGGCGAGCTGCTGCTCGAGCCGGTGCAGCACCTGGTAGCACGGCAGCACCTGGGCGACGCTGGCGTTGGGCTCGCGGCCCTCGCGGATCGCGGCGAAGAACTCGCGGTCCTGCAGCTCGATCCCGTTCATCGAGACGGCCACGCCGCTGACGTCGATCTTCTCGTCGCGGCCGGTGAACAGGTCGTCGTAGCGCGCGATGTAGGTGCCGCTGTCGCCGATGTAGCGGAAGAAGGTGCCGAGCGGCCCGTCGTTGTTGAACGACAGGCTCAGCGTGCAGATCGCGCCGTTGGCGGCCTTGAGCTGGATCGACATGTCCATCGCGATGCCCAGCGTCGGGTGGATCGGCCCCTGGACGGCGTTGGCCTTGACGATCGGGCTTTGCGCCTGGTAGGCGAACAGGTCCACCGTGTGCGCGGCGTGGTGCCACAGCAGGTGGTCGGTCCAGCTGCGCGGCTGGCCGAGGGCGTTGATGTTCGTGCGGCGGAAGAAGTACGTCTGCACGTCCATCTGCTGGATGTGGAACTCGCCGGCCAGGATGCGCCGGCGCACCCACTGGTGGCTCGGGTTGAAGCGCCGCGTGTGGCCGCACATCGCGACGAGCCCGGTCTCCTGCTGGCGCCGCACGACCGCCTCGCCGTCGGCCAGCCGGTCGCACAGCGGGATCTCGACCTGCACGTGCTTGCCGGCGTCCAGGCACGCCAGCGCCTGCGCGGCGTGCAGCTGCGTCGGCGTGCACAGGATCACGGCGTCGACCTCGCGGATCCTGAGGCTGTCGGCGAGATCGGTGGCGACGTGCGCGATGCCGTACCGGTCGGCGACCTCCTTGGTCTTGTCGTACTCGCGGCCGACGACGGAGACGACCTTCACGTCCGGGATGTGGCGGATCGCGTCGAGGTGCTTGACGCCGAACGCGCCGGCGCCGGCGAGGGCGACGTTGATCGTCATGCCGGGTTCTCCAGGATCAGGTGGCCGACGGCGGTGTTGCTCGCCGGCACGTGGAAGAAGCGGTGCACCACGCGCGGCGGCGGCCCGCCCGCGACGTCGGCCATCGCGCCGCGGGCGATGAGCCACATCACGAGCTCGATGCCCTCGCTGCCGGCCTCGCGCACGTACTCGACGTGCGGCACCTGCGCCAGCCCCGCCGGGTCGGCGATCAGGCGGTCGAGGAAGCGGTTGTCCCACTCGGCGTTGATCAGCCCGGCGCGCGCGCCCTGCAGCTGGTGGCTCATGCCGCCGGTGCCCCAGATCTGCACGTTCAGGTCCTCGTCGTAGCTCTCGACGGCGCGGCGGATCGCCTGCCCGAGCGCGAAGCAGCGCCGCCCGGAGGGCACCGGGTACTGCACGACGTTGACGGCGAAGGGGATCACCTTGAACGGCCACGCGTCGGGTTGGCCGCACATCAGGCTCAGCGGCACCGTCAGCCCGTGGTCGACGTCCATCTTGTTGACGATCGTGAGGTCGAAGTCGTCCTGGATCACGCTCTGCGCGATGTGCGACGCGAGCTCGGGGTGGCCGACGACCCTGGGCACCGGGCGCGGGCCGTAGCCTTCGTCGGCCGGCGCGAACTCGGCGGCGGTGCCGATCGCGAACGTCGGGATGATCTCCAGGCTGAACGCGGTGGCGTGGTCGTTGTAGACGAGGAACACGACGTCGGGCCGGTGCTCGCGCATCCACCGCTTGGAGAACTCGTAGCCGGCGAAGACCTTCTGCCAGTACGGCTCGCCGGTCTTGCCGAGGTCGAGCGCGGCGCCGATCGCGGGCACGTGCGAGGTGTAGACGGAAGCGGTGATGCGGGCCATGGCGGGAATCCTTCAGTCGAAGAGGCGGCCGCTGCCGTGGCCCTGCGGCTGGTGCTGGGGCTGGGCGCTGCCGTCTTCGCCCTTGAAGCGGTTGCCCTCGATCGAGCGGCCGCCGCGGACCATCATGTCGCGGTACTCCTCCTCCGTCATGCCGGTCATGCTGCCGGCCATCTGCTGGAAGCTCTTGCCGTCGGTGGCGCCGATCTTGGCGAGGAAGTAGATGTTGCCGCCCAGCGCGATGCAGCGGTTCAGGTCGCGCGCCAGCACGGCCTGCTTCTGCTCCTCGGTCATCGGCCACTCGTCGAGGTAGGCGCGCTCGTCGGCCTTGAAGCGAGCGCGGTTGTCGGCCTTCATCAGGCTCATGCAGAACTGGTTCAGCCAGTAGCCCTTGCGCGACTGGTCGGCGTCGAAGATCGTCGTGCCGGGGATGTCGAGGTAGGGTTTGTGCAGCGGCATGGGCGTCCTCCGCGGTCGGGTCGGGGCGTGGCCGGGGTTCACCGTTCCTCGGGCCAGTACAGCCGCATCGGGTTGTCGACCAGCAGCTTGCGCTGCAGCTCGGCGGTGCGGGCGATGTGCGGGATGAAGTCGACCAGCAGCCCGTCGTCGGGCATGTGGTCCTTCAGGTTCGGGTGCGGCCAGTCGGTGCCCCACAGCACGCGGTCGGGGAACGTCTCGACGAGGCGGCGCGCGAACGGCACGACGTCGCGGTAGGCGTGCTGCTCGCCGTGCAGCGCGCGCGGGCCGGTTAGCGACAGCCGCTCGGGGCAGCTGACCTTGCTCCACACGTTCGGGTAGTCCTCCATGAAGCGCACGAAGCGCTCGAACTCGGGGCCGTCGACCGGCTTGCCGACGTCGGGCCGCCCCATGTGGTCGACGACGACGGTGGTGGGCAGCGCGGTGAAGAAGTCCCACAGCTCGGGCAGGTCGGCGGCCTCGAAGTAGACGACGACGTGCCAGCCGAGCGGGGCGATGCGCGCGGCGATGTCCATCAGCTCGTCCTTCGGCGTGAAGTCGACGAGCCGGCGCACGAAGTTGAAGCGCACGCCGCGCACGCCGGCGGCGTGCAGGCGCTGCAGCTCGTCGTCGCTCACGTCGCGGCGCACGGTGGCCACGCCGCGCGCCCGGCCGCCGGCGGCCAGGCAGGCGTCGACCAGCGCGCGGTTGTCGGCGCCGTGGCAGGTCGCCTGCACGATCACGTTGCGCGCGAAGCCGAGGTGGTCGCGCAGCGCGAACAGTGCTTCCTTCCCCGCGTCGCAGGGCGTGTACTTGCGCTCAGGCGCGTACGGGAACACGGCCCCGGGGCCGAACACGTGGCAGTGCGCGTCGACCGCCCCCGGCGGCACCTGGAAGCGCGGCTTGCTCGGCGCTTCGTACCAGTCGAGCCAGCCGGGGGTCTTCTCGAACGGGCCGGTGGTGGGGCGGTTCATCGCGGTTCGTCCTTCGGGTTCGGGGGCGTGCGGCGGGCTCGCGCCTTCGCGCGGCGGGTGGCGGGCTTGCACGTCGGCCAGGATGCGGTCGGCCTCGACCCGCCAGTCGGGGCTGCGCGCGAAGCCGGGCGTGCCGCGGGCGCCGAACGCGCCGCGGTCGGCGAGGTCGGCCACCCAGGCCTGGCGCTCGGCGCTGCCGGCCGCCGACCACGGCTCGAGGCCGGCTTCGCGCACCGTCTGCGCCACTTCGCGCATCTCCTCGGCGCGGCGGCGGCCATGCTCGATCACGCGCTGGAAGAAGTAGGCGGCCTGCCGCTCCCAGTCGATGCCGGGGAACGTCTCGCGCAGCGACGCGACGACGGCGTCCTCGACGCCGCAGTGGCGCGCGGCGGTGAAGCTCTCGACGACCATCGCCTCGAGGCCCTTGATCATCACGCTGCGGCACATCTTGGTCGCCGAGGCGACGCCGAGCCGCTCGCTGCCGACGCGGCAGCCGGCGAAGCCGAGCGCAGCCAGCGCCGGGGCGAGCGCCGCGGCGTGCGCGCCGCCGAGCAGCGTCGGCACGCGGATGCGGTACGGCGGCACCGACGTCATCACCGCCGCTTCGACGTAGCGGCCGCCGGCCTCGTCGACGAGGCGCGCCGCCTCGATCTTGGCACCCGGCGACGCCGAGTTGACGTCGAGGACGAACGTGCCGGCCCGCAGCGCCGGCGCGCAGGCCCGCGCGACCACGACCGACTGGCTCGCGGTGACGGCCGAGATGACGAGGTCGCTGCCGGCAGCGAGCGCCGCGTGCGACGCCACGAGCTCGACGCCGTGCGCGGCGGCGTGCGTGCGCAGCGGGTGGCCGCGCTCGTCGTCGAGCTTGACGTCGCAGGCCGCGACCGCCACGCCCTGCGCGCGCAGGTCCTCGGCGACGATGCGGCCGACCTCGCCGTAGCCGACGAGGCCGACGCGCCAGCGCTTCGGGTCGGCGTGCATCAGTCGACGTACTTGAGGCCGGCCTTCTCGAGCGCGGGCCGCATGTCGTACATGTCCAGCCCGAGCACGCCCGAGGCCAGCTTCTCGCGCTTTTCGGCCTCGCTGGCCTCGCGCCTGGCGGCGGCCTCGGCGGCCTGGGCGGCCAGAGCCGCCGGCACGACGACGACGCCGTCGTCGTCGGCGAGCACGACGTCGCCCGGGTTGACGAGCGCGCCGGCACACACCACCGGCACGTTGACCGAGCCGAGGGTGGCCTTGATCGTGCCCTTGGCGCTGATCGCCTTGCTCCACACCGGGAACTGCATCGCGGTGAGGTCCTTCACGTCGCGCACGCCGGCGTCGATGACGAGGCCCTTGGCGCCGCGGGCGCGGAACGACGTCGCGAGCAGGTCGCCGAAGAAGCCGTCGGTGCACTCGGCGGTGACGGCGGCCACCACCACGTCGCCCGGCTGCAGCTGCTCGGCGGCGACGTGCATCATCCAGTTGTCGCCCGGGTGCAGCAGCACGGTGACGGCGGTGCCGCACAGGTGCGCGCCGCCGTAGATCGGGCGCATGTAGGGCTGCATCAGGCCCACGCGCCCGAGCGCCTCGTGGACGGTGGCGACACCGAAGCTTGCGAGCGCCTCGACGGCGGCGGGGTCGGCGCGCTGGACGTGGCGCCTGACGATGCCGAGCTGGTACATGGCGGTGCTCCCGATCCGATCGTCAGAGGCCCCGGGCCTTCAGCGCGGCGTCGAGCCGCGGGTAGACGCGCCGCGCGTTGCCTTCGTAGATCTTGTGCCGCGCCACCGGGTCGATCGCGGCGGCCTCGATGTAGCGCTTGGTGTCGTCGTAGCAATGGCCGGTCTCGGGGTCGATGCCGCGCACGGCGCCGATCATCTCGCTGGCGAACAGGATGTTGTCGATCGGGATCACGCGCGTCAGCAGGTCGATACCGGGCTGGTGGTAGACGCAGGTATCGAAGAAGACGTTGTTGAGCAGGTGCTCCTTCAGCAGCGGCTTCTTCAGCTCCTGCGCGAGGCCGCGGTAGCGGCCCCAGTGGTACGGCGCGGCGCCGCCGCCGTGTGGGATCACGAAGCGCAGCGTCGGGAAGTCCTTGAACAGGTCGCCCTGGATCAGCTGCATCACCGCCGTCGTGTCGGCGTTGATGTAGTGCGCGCCGGTGGTGTGGAAGCACGCGTTGCACGACGTGCTGACGTGGATCATCGCCGGGATGTCGTGCTCGACCAACTTCTCGTAGATCGGATACCAGTGGCGGTCCGTCAGCGGCGGGCTCGTCCAGTGCCCGCCGGAGGGGTCGGGGTTGAGGTTGATCGCGACGAAGCCGTACTCGCGCACGCACTTCTCGAGTTCGGGGATGCAGGTGGCCGGGTCGACGCCGGGCGACTGCGGCAGCATCGCGCAGCCGATGAAGTGGTCGGGGAACAGCTTCGAGACGCGGAAGCACAGCTCGTTGCAGATCGCGGCCCAGGTAGCGCTGACCTCGAAGTCGCCGATGTGGTGCGCCATGAAGCTCGCGCGCGGGCTGAAGATCGTCAGGTCGCTGCCGCGCTCGCGCATCTTGGCGAGCTGGTTCGTCTCGATCGACTCGCGGATCTCGTCGTCGCCGATGCGCAGGTCCGACACCCGCGGCTTCGCGGCGGGGTCGGCGATGCCGGCGATCTGGCGGTTGCGCCACGATTCGAGCGCCTTGGGCGCCGTCGTGTAGTGGCCGTGGCAGTCGATGATCATCGTCGTCGTCCTTCTGGGCGCTCAGGCCGGCGCCATGCCGTGGCGCCGCTTGGCGTCGGCTGCCGCCGGCGAGCGCAGGTACTCGAGCAGCGCGCGCGCGGCGGCGGGCCGCGCCGAGGTGGCGCACACGGCGCCGGTGAACACGGTCTCGATCTCGGTGCCCGGCGGCATCGTGCCGAGCAGCGCGATTCCCGGCACGTCGTTCAGCTCGCTGAGCTGCTGGAAGCCGAGCTCGACGTCGCCGCGGGCGACGAGCGCGCCCACCGGCACGCCCGGCGGCGCCTGCACGAGGCGCTCGCGCAGCGCCTCGGCGAGCCCCCAGCGCTCGAGCAGCCGCCGCAGCGCCGCGCCGCTCGGACCGGTGGAGGTGCCGATCGTGCGCGCGGCCTGCACGGCCTCGCGCAGCGCCGCCTCGGTGCCGACGTCGGGCCGCGGCGCGCCTTCGCGCACCGCGATCGCGACCGCCGAGCGCACGAGGTCGGCCGCGCTGCCGGCGACGATGGCGCCGTCGGCGGCGAGCGCCGCGATCGCGTCCGACGCCAGCACGACGACGTCGAACGGCTCGCCGGCGCGCACGCGCTTGGCGGCGTCGACGCCGCCGACCGACTCGATCGCCACCTCGCCGCCGCCGGCGCGCTGGTAGGCCTGCGCCAGCTCGGCCAGCAACTGGCGGGTGGCCATCGACGAGATGGCGGTCAGACGCGTGCTCATGGATCGGGCAGCAGGGATGCGATCGATTGTGCCGAGCGCCTCCCGCGGGTCCAAGGCGAGACATCCCATAGCTGCTATCGCGCGCCGGCATGGCCGGCATGCCGAGGCGCTTCGGTCAGGCGAGGCCGCTGACCTGCCGGGCGAGCACCGGCAGCCGCTGCATCAGCTGGCGCACGAGCGGCGTCGGCCGCCGCGTGGCCGACACCGCGAGCGCGAGCTGGGTGGCCAGCGGCGGCTCGACGATCGGGTGGAAGACGAGGCGCGACGCCTGCCCCGACTCGGCGACCGCGCTCGCCGTCAGTACGGCGTGGCCGTGGCCGGCGGCGACGAGGTCGATGATCGCCGGCACGGCCGAGACCTCCCAGGCGGTGGCGAGCTTGATGCCGGCGCGCGCGGCGTGCGTCTCGAGCAGGCGCCGGATCGCGTGCGAGCGTTCGGGCACGACGAGCGGGTACGCGCCGAGCTCGCGCAGCGGCACCGGCGCCGGCCTGGCTCGCCTGCCCGAGCGGCCCGAGCGGCACGCGGGCGAGACCAGCCCGAGCGGTTCCTCGAGCACCGGCGTCGTCTCGAGCTGCGCCTGCGGCTCGGGGTTGTGCAGCAGGCCGACGTCGACGCGGCCGGTCGCGATCCACTCCGCGATGTGCGTCGACAGGCCCTCGACGATCGCCAGCCGCGCACGCGGCAGCTCGCGCTTGAACGTCTCGATCAGCGGCAGCGCGAGCCGCCGGCCGATGCTCGGCGGCAGGCCGACGACGACGCGCCCGGTCGGCTCGTCGCGGCTCGCGTCCAGGTCCTCGCGCGCCTGCGCGACGAGCTGCAGGATGCCCACGCCGTGCTCGAACAGCCGCTGCCCGGCCTCGGTCATCCGCACCCCGCGGCCGTCGCGCAGCAGCAGCGTCTCGCGCAGGTCCGTCTCGAGCGCGCGCACCTGGCGGCTCAGCGCCGGCTGCGCGACGCCGAGCACGCGCGAAGCCTTGCTGAAGCTGCCCAGCTCGGCGACGCGGACGAAAGTTTCGAGCTGCTTGAGGTTCATCGCGCACGGGGCCGCCGCCGTGCGCCGATCTTAGATGGGGCGGCGGCGACGGTGCCGCTGCCCGTGCGCCACCGACGCCCCCCCGAGCCGCGCGACGACGATGCCCGGCCCGCCGACTGCGCGATGCGCGGCAGCGTCGCCGCATGACCGCATCGCCGCGTCGGTTCGCGGGGGACGTACTACCGGCGCGTGGGGACCGGGGCAGGAACCCCGACCCCAGCCGCGCGAAGCGCCGGGCACGCCGTGAACGGCGTCATGCCCCGCCGTTCGCGCCGCCCTTCAGCACCGTTCGTCGCAGGCCGAAAACGCGACGAAGCGGGGGCTCGTCATCGCGAACGAGGTCACGGAACCCTGCCATCGGCCTGCCGAAAGGCAGGGGCAACTGATGGGATGGCAACGCGCGCGACACACATGGTTGCGCGCCCTCTGCAATCTGAACCGCCACGGCTTTCGAGGAGGCGGGTTGGTGTGAGTCAGGCCGGCATGCCCTGACTGGCGAGTCGCCGCCAGTCTCTTGCCTCGGCTTCGGCCGGCGGGATGTAGCCGATGGGCTCGAGCAGCCGGTGGTGGTTGAACCACGCGACCCACTCGAGGGTGGCCAGCTCGACGGCCTCGCGCGTCTTCCACGGCCCATGCCGGTGAATCAGCTCGGTCTTGTACAGGCCGTTGATCGTCTCGGCCAGCGCGTTGTCGTAGCTGTCGCCGCGCGAGCCGACCGATGGCTCGATGCCGGCTTCGGCGAGCCGTTCGGTGTACCGGATGGACACGTATTGCGACCCGCGGTCCGAGTGATGCACGAGAGCGTCGTCGCGCTGCGGCCGACGCGCGTACAGCGCCTGCTCCAGCGCGTCGAGCACGAAGTCGGTGTGCATCGAGCCGCTGACGCGCCAGCCGACGATGAACCGCGCGTAGACGTCGACGACGAAGGCCACGTAGACGAAGCCCTGCCACGTCGGCACGTAGGTGAAGTCGCTCACCCACAGCTGGTTCGGCCGCTCGGCCTTGAACTGGCGGTTGACCCGGTCCAGCGGGCATGGCGCCTTCGCATCAGGCACGGTCGTGCGCACGACCTTGCCGCGCACGACACCGCACCAGCCGTTGGCTCGCATCAGCCGCTCGACGGTGCAGCGCGCCACCGTGATGCCCTCGCGCTGCAGCTGCCTCCAGACCTTGTCCGCGCCGTAGACCTGCAGGTTGGCGCGCCAGACGCGCTCGATCTCGGGCACGAGCTCGGCGTCGCGTCGCTCGCGCGCCGATCGCAGCGCGGGGTCACGCCGTCGAGCCAGCCGCTTGCGTACCGCCGCCGGGGCGACCTGCAACGCCTTGCAGATCGGCTCGACCCCGAAGCGCTCGCGGTACTGTTCGACGAAATCGCTCACGACTTGAGGCGGCGGTCGAGCTCCGCCTGGGCGAAAAACGCGCTGGCCAGCTTCAGGATCTCGTTGGCCCGGCGCAGCTCGCGCACCTCGCGCTCGAGCTCCTTGACGCGCTGCTGCTCGGCCGTCGTCGGGCCTTCGCGCAGGCCCTGGTCACGCTCGGCCTGGCGCACCCAGCGGCGCAGCGTCTCGGCGGTGCAGCCGA
>CALIDR010000139.1 GCA_938022295.1 uncultured Burkholderiaceae bacterium | reverse complement strand
GCGGCCCGATCTTGCGCCTGCGATGTTGGCTGCGGCGTCACGCCGGCCTTCGGCCGACATGAGCCTTCGCCGCAGCTTCGCTGTCGCCGTACAGGAAGTGCGGCTGCGCTTCTCGGCCGAACCCCGGCCCGCTCGCAACGCAGTCCGCGTCACCGCCGGCGCCTGGGCCCACGGGCCTTCGGCGCCGGCCCTGATCCTTTTCTTCCCATGACCACCGCAGTCACGCTCGACCGCGTGTCGTGCGTCTTCGGCCAGGGCGCGCAGGCCGTGCGCGCGGTCGACGGCGTGGACCTGACGATCGAGGCGGGCGAGTTCTTCACGCTGCTCGGGCCGTCGGGCTCGGGCAAGACGACGTGCCTGCGCATGATCGGCGGCTTCACGCTGCCCACCGCCGGGCGCATCCTGATCGGCGGCGAGGACGTCACGCAGCGCCCGCCGTACGCGCGGCCGGTGAACACCGTGTTCCAGGACTACGCGCTGTTCCCGCACATGAACATCCGCGACAACGTCGCGTATTCGCTGATGGTGCGCAAGGTGCCGAAGGCCGAGCGCGAGAAGCGCGCCGACGAGCTGCTCGCGCTCGTCGAGCTCGCCGGCGTCGGCGAGCGGCGCCCCGGGCAGCTCTCGGGCGGGCAGCGGCAGCGGGTGGCGCTGGCGCGCGCGCTGATCAACCAGCCGCAGGTGCTGCTGCTCGACGAGCCGCTCGGCGCGCTCGACCTCAAGCTGCGCGAGCAGATGCAAAGCGAGCTCAAGGCGCTGCAGCGGCGGCTCGGCATCACGTTCCTCTTCATCACGCACGACCAGCACGAGGCGCTGTCGATGAGCGACCGCATCGGCGTCTTCAACGCCGGCCGGCTGGAGCAGGTCGGCACGCCGCAGCTGGTCTACAACGCGCCGGCGACGCGCTTCGTGGCCCAGTTCGTCGGCGCGGCCAACGTGCTCGACGGCGAGCCGGCGCGCCGCCTGACCGGCCACGCGGCGGCGATGCTGCGCCCCGAACGCATCCGCGTGGGCGCCGCCGACGGCGCGCGCGCGGCCGGCACCGTTGCCGAGGTACAGTATTTCGGCGCCTTCACTCGGGTGCGGGTCGACGTCGGCGGCTGCGCGATCCAGGCCGACCTGCCCGAGACGCCCGCGAGCCGCCCGCCGGCCACCGGCGACACGGTCCACCTGCACTGGGACGACCGCGCGGTGCACGCGCTCGGCCCGGGGGCCGCGGCGTGAGCGCGGCGGTGGCGCTCGACGCGCCCGCCGGCGGCGCCCGCCGGCGGCTGTCGGACCTGCTCTACACGCGGCGCGGCCTGCTGCTGCTCGCGCTGCTCGCGCCGCCGCTGCTGTGGTTCGGCGTGATCTACCTCGGCAGCCTGTTCGCGCTGCTCGCCAACGCGTTCTTCGGGCTCGACGACTTCACCGGCCAGGTGGTGCGCGAGTTCACGCTGAGGAACTTCGTCGAGCTCGCGAGCCCCGCCAACCTCGACGTGATCCGGCGCACGGTGGCGATGGCGGTGGCCGTCACGCTGGCGTGCGTCGCGCTCGGCTTCCCGCTCGCGTATCTGATGGCGCGCTACGCCACGGGCCCCTGGAAGGCAGCCTTCTACATCCTCGTGATGCTGCCGCTGTGGTCGAGCTACCTCGTGCGGCTGTACGCCTGGAAGCTGCTGCTCGCCAAGGAAGGCGCCGTCAACTGGGTCGCCGAGCACACCGGCACGACGCGGATCGTCGACGCGCTGCTCGCGCTGCCCGCCGTCGGCGGTCCGTCGCTGAGCTTCTCGACGCTCGGCACCTTCATCGTCTTCGTCTACATGTGGCTGCCGTTCATGGTGCTGCCGATCATGGCCGCCGTCGAGCGCATCCCGCCGTCGCTGATCGAGGCCTCGGGCGACCTCGGCGCGCCGCCGGCGACGACGTTCTGGAAGGTCATCGCGCCGCTGGCGATGCCGGGCATCGCCGCCGGGTCGATCTTCACGTTCTCGCTGACGCTGGGCGACTACATCATCCCGCAGGTCATCGGCGACAGCACGCTCTACATCGGCCAGGTCGTCTACCGCCAACAGGGCGTGGCCGGCAACATCCCGTTCGCGGCGGCGTTCTCGCTGGTGCCGATCGTCGTCGTCGGCATCTACCTATGGATCGCCAAGCGGCTCGGAGCGTTCGATGCGCTCTGACCGCGCGCCGTGGGGCCTGAAGACCGCCGCGTGGGCGGTGATCGCGTTCCTGCACGTGCCGCTCGCGCTGATCGTGCTCTACGCCTTCAGCGCCGAGGACAAGAGCTACGTGTTCCCGCCGCCGGCACTCACCACGCAGTGGTTCGCGGTGGCGTGGCAGCGCGAGGACGTGTGGGCGGCGATCCAGCTGTCGATGCAGGTCGCCGCGGTGTCGACCGCAGTCGCGCTCGTGCTCGGCACGCTCGCCGCCGGCGCGCTGGCGCGCACCCGCTTCTTCGGCCGCGACGCGATCTCGCTGCTGTTCATCCTGCCGATCGCGCTGCCCGGGATCATCACCGGCATCGCGCTGCGCAGCGCGTACCACACGCTCGAGATCCCGTTCAGCTTCTGGACGATCGTGATCGGCCACGCGACGTTCTGCGTCGTCGTCGTGTTCAACAACGCGGTGGCGCGCCTGCGGCGCCTGAACCCGAACCTGATCGAGGCGTCGATGGACCTCGGCGCCGACGCGTTCCAGACGCTGCGCTACGTGATCGCGCCGCAGCTCGGCTCAGCGCTGCTCGCCTGCGGGCTGCTCGCGTTCGCGCTCAGCTTCGACGAGGTCATCGTGACCACGTTCACCGCCGGCCAGCAGACGACGCTGCCGATCTGGATGCTGCAGGAGCTGATCCGACCGCGCCAGCGCCCGGTGACCAACGTCGTCGCCGTCGTGATCATCACGCTGACCTTCATCCCCATCGTCGCCGCCTACCTGCTCACGCGCGCGGACGAGCCGACCCACCGCTGACCGAGGAGAGACCGCCATGGCCGCCGTTCCGAACCCCGCGACCCCCGCCCTGCCGACCGAACTGTTCATCGACGGCGCGTTCGTCGCCGGCGAGGGCGACCCCGAGAAGATCCTCAACCCGTCGACCGGCGAGGTGCTCGTCACGGTGCGCGAGGCGTCGACCGAGCAGGTGCACAAGGCGGTGTCGGCCGCGCACCGCGCGTTCGACGCCTGGAGCGAGACGACCCCGATGGAGCGCTCGCGGCTGCTGCTCAAGCTCGCCGACGCCGTCGAGTCGCGCGCCGAGGCGTTCGCGCGCCTGGAGAGCCTGAACTGCGGCAAGCCCTACGCGCGCGCGCTCGGCGACGAGATCCCGGCGATCGCCGACTGCTTGCGCTACTTCGCCGGTGCCGCGCGCTGCATGAGCGGCACGGTGGCCAACGAGTACCTCGCCGGCCACACGAGCATGATCCGCCGCGACCCGATCGGCGTCGTCGGCTCGATCGCGCCGTGGAACTACCCGCTGATGATGGCGGCGTGGAAGATGGCGCCGGCGCTCGCCGCCGGCAACACCGTCGTCCTCAAGCCGAGCGAGCAGACGCCGCTGACGGCGCTGCTGCTCGCGCAGGTGGCGGCCGAGATCTTCCCGAAGGGCGTGTTCAACGTCGTCGCCGGACGCGGGCCGACGGTCGGCCAGCCGCTGGTGGAGCACCCGAAGGTCGCGATGGTGAGCCTCACCGGCGACGTCGCCACCGGCCGCAAGATCCTGCAGGCCGCCAGCGGCACGCTCAAGCGCACCCACCTCGAGCTCGGCGGCAAGGCGCCGGTGATCGTGTTCGATGACGCCGACCTCGACGCCGTCGTCGAGGGCCTGCGCACGTTCGGCTACTACAACGCCGGGCAGGACTGCACCGCCGCGTGCCGCGTCTACGCCGGCGCGAAGATCCACGACAAGCTGGTCGCCGACCTGTCGAGCGCCGTCAAGTCGATCAAGATGGGCCTGCAGGACGAGCCCGACGCCGAGATCGGCCCGCTGATCAGCGACCGCCAGCGCAACCGCGTGGCGAGCTTCGTCGAGCGCGCGATGATGGCCGGCCACATGGAAGTGACCACCGGCGGCAAGGTGCGCGCCGGCGCGGGCTTCTTCTACGAGCCGACCGTGATCGCCGGCGCCCGGCAGGACGACGAGATCGTCAAGCGCGAGGTGTTCGGCCCGGTCGTCAGCGTCACCCGCTTCGGCGACACCGAGCAGGCGATCGCGTGGGCCAACGACAGCGACTACGGCCTTGCGTCCAGCGTGTGGACGAGCGACGTCGGGCGCGCGCTGCGCGTGGCCAAGAAGCTGCAGTATGGCTGCACGTGGATCAACACCCACTTCATGCTCGTCAACGAGATGCCGCACGGCGGCCTGAAGAGCAGCGGCTACGGCAAGGACATGAGCATGTACGCGCTCGAGGACTACACCGTCGTGCGCCACGTGATGGCCAAGATCTAGCCGCGGCATTGCACGATGTCGAAAGCCGCACCCGCGAGGTGCGGCATGGCAGGGCCCGGTTGGCCGATGGCGCCGATGGGGTTAAGGTTTTCCCCATGCTGGAGCCCCCGCTGCCGGATCCCGGCTGCGCCCTCTTCTTCGACTTCGACGGCACGCTGACCGACATCGCCCCCCAGCCGGACGCCGTCGTGGTCGACGACGCCGTGCGCGGCCTGCTGTCGCACCTCGCCGCGCGGCTTCGTGGTGCCGTCGCCGTCGTTTCCGGCCGCCCGGTGGCGGACCTCGAACGCCTGCTGCACCCGCTGCGCCTGCCGCTGGCCGGCGTGCACGGCGCCGAGCGCCGCGGCCACGACGGCTACCTGCGCCGCATCGCGGTCGGCGACCTCGCGCCGGCGCGGGCCGTCGTCGAGGCGCTGGTGCGCGAGCACCCCGGCCTGCTGCTCGAGGTCAAGCCCGGCGCGCTGTCGCTGCACTACCGCCAGGCACCGGCGCTCGAGGACCTGTGCCTGCGCACGATGGCGCAGGCGCAGCAGCGCGTGGACGGCATGACGCTGATGCGCGGCAAGATGGTCGTCGAGCTCAAGCCGCGCCGCGCCGGCAAGGGCCACGCGGTGCGTGCGTTCCTCGACGAGCGGCCGTTCCGCCTGCGCCGGCCGTGGTTCTTCGGCGACGACGTCACCGACGAGGCCGCGTTCGAGGCCGTGCAGGCGCTCGGCGGCGTGGCCGTCAAGGTCGGCGACGGCGACACGCTCGCCGCCCACCGCCTTCCGGACCCCGCGGCCCTGCAGCGCTGGCTGCGGCATGCCGCCGACGCGCTCGCTCGGCCCGAGGCCCGGGCGCTGGTGCGCTGAGCACGATGGCGCCGCACGCGGCGCCTGCCCCGCGCCCGCCGGGAGGCCGCCCGTGAAGGCCGACGCGCTGCCGCTGCCCGCGCTCGTGGCCGGCGACCCGCTGTGGTTCAAGGACGCCGTCATCTACGAGCTGCACGTCAAGGCCTACGCCGACGGCAACGGTGACGGCATCGGCGACTTCGCGGGCCTCACGCAACGGCTGGACCACGTGCAGTCGCTCGGCGTCGACACGATCTGGCTGCTGCCGTTCTACCCCTCGCCGCTGCGCGACGACGGCTACGACGTCGCCGACTACTGCGGCGTGCACCCCGCCTACGGCACGCTCGACGACTTCCGCCGCTTCGTCGACGAGGCGCACCGCCGCGGCCTGCGCGTGATCACCGAGCTCGTCGTCAACCACACGTCCGACCAGCACCCGTGGTTCCAGCGCGCGCGCCGCGCGCCCAAGGGCTCGCCCGAGCGCGACTTCTACGTCTGGAGCGACGACCCGACGAAGTACGCCGGCACGCGCATCATCTTCACCGACACCGAGACGTCGAACTGGGCCTGGGACGAGGTCGCGCAGCAGTACTACTGGCACCGCTTCTTCAGCCACCAGCCGGACCTCAACTTCGACAACCCGGCGGTGCGCGAGGCCGTCATCGAGGTGATGGAGTTCTGGCTCGAGATCGGCGTCGACGGCTTCCGCCTCGACGCCATCCCGTACCTGATCGAGCGCGACGGCACGAACAACGAGAACCTGCGCGAGACGCACGAGGTCGTCAAGGCGATCCGCCGGCGCATCGACGCCGACTACCCGGGGCGCATGCTGCTCGCCGAGGCCAACATGTGGCCCGAGGACGTGCGCGAGTACTTCGGCGACGGCGACGAGTGCCACATGGCGTACCACTTCCCGCTGATGCCGCGCATGTACATGGCGATCGCGCAGGAGGAGCGCCACCCGGTGGTCGAGATCCTGGCGCAGACGCCCGAGATCCCCGACGGCTGCCAGTGGGCGGTGTTCCTGCGCAACCACGACGAGCTCACGCTCGAGATGGTCACCAGCCGCGAGCGCGACTACATGTGGCGCATGTACGCCGACGACCCGCGCGCGCGCATCAACCTCGGCATCCGCCGGCGCTTGGCGCCGCTGCTCGAGAACGACCGCGCGCGCATCGAGCTGATGAACTCGCTGCTGCTGTCGATGCCCGGCACGCCGGTGCTGTACTACGGCGACGAGATCGGGATGGGCGACAACATCTTCCTCGGCGACCGCGACGGCGTGCGCACGCCGATGCAGTGGACGAGCGACCGCAACGGCGGCTTCAGCCGCGCCGACCCGCAGCGCCTGTACCTGCCGCCGATCCAGGACCCGGTCTACGGCTACGCCGCCGTCAACGTCGAGGCGCAGTCGCGCGAGCCGGCTTCGCTGCTGAACTGGATGCGGCGCATGCTCGCGGTGCGCGCGTCGTCGAAGGCGTTCGGCCGCGGGCGCTTCACGGTGCTGCAGCCGGGCAACCGCAAGATCCTCGCCTACCTGCGCGAGCACGGCGACGACGTGATCCTGTGCGTGGCCAACATGAGCCGCGCCGCGCAGCCGGTCGAGCTCGACCTCGCAGCGTTCAGGGGCCGGGTGCCGGTCGAGATGCTCGGCCGCACGCCGTTCCCGCCGATCGGCGACCTGCCGTACCTGCTGACGCTGCCCGGCCACGGCTTCTTCTGGTTCCGCCTCGCCGCCGACGCCGCGCCGCCGGACTGGCACGTCGAGCGCGCGCCGGTCGAGGACCTGCCGGTGCTCGTGCTGTTCGACGGGTGGAACAGCTTCCTGCGCCACCGCGTCGTGCCGTGGCGCATCGCGCTGGCCGAAAAGACGCTCGGCCAGCTCGAGGGCGACCTGCTGCCGCGCTACGCGCGCCGCACGCGCGGCTTCGACGGCGCCGACGCGCCGCAGCGCCTGGCGCTCGTCGACCACGCGCTGCTCGACGACGCCGGCCGCCAGTGGCTGCTGGCGCTGTTCGAGGCGCCGGCGGCCGACGCGCGCTGGTTCGTGCCGCTGGCGGTCGCGTTCGAGGAACGGGACGACGAGCGCCTGCGCGCGCTGCTGCCGATGGCGATCGGGCGCGTGCGGCAGCAGGCATCGGTGGGCGTGCTCGCCGACGCCACCGGCGACGAGGCGTTCTGCCGCGCGCTCGTGACTGCGATCGGCAGCGCGCGCGAGCTCGCCACCGAGCACGGGCGCGTGCGCTTCGTGCCCGCGCGCGGGTTCGCCGAGACGGTCGGCGACGCGCTCGCCGCACCGCTGCCGCTGCAGCGCCTGACCACCGGCCGCCACGCCGTCGCGCTGCTGGGCGAGCGGCTCCTCGTCAAGGCCTACCGCCGCCTGCACGCCGGCCCGACGCCCGAGCTCGAGATGGCGCGCCACCTCGGCGACGTCGTCGGCTACCGCCACGCGGTGCCGCTGGCCGGTGCGGTCGAGCACGTCGACGCCGACGGCCAGCCGACCGTGCTCGCGCTGCTGCAGCCGCAGGTGGCGCACCAGGGCGACGCCTTCGGCCTGCTCGTCGAGCGACTCGCCCGCGCGCTCGAAGCGCACGCCGCCGGCACGCTGAGCGCCGACGAGGTCGCCGCGACGCTCGCCGAACGCGCGGCGCTGCTCGCCCGGCGCGTGGCCGAGCTGCACGTCGCGCTCGGGCAGTGCACCGGCGATGCCGCCTTCGACCCGCAGCCCGTCACCGCCGCCGACGCCGAACGCTGGCTCGACGCCGCGCAGGCGACCGGGCGCGACACGCTCGCCGCCCTGGCGCAGCGTGGCGCCGCGACGCCTTCCGCCGAGGCGGCGCTCGCGGCGCTGGACGGCTGCGCGGCGCGCGCCCGCGCCGCCGGGTTCGCGCACCTGCGCAAGACGCGGCTGCACGGCCACCTGCACCTCGGCGAGGTGCTCGTCGTGCAGGACGACTTCGTCGTCATCGACTTCGAGGGCGACCCCGCGCTGCCGCCGGCCGAGCGGCGCGCCAAGCACTGCGCGCTGCGCGACCTCGCGAGCCTGGCGCGTTCGGCCGACGAGGCGCGCCACGCGGCGCTCGCCGCCCTCGCGCACCTGCCGGGCGAGGCCGAGCGGCTCGCCGCCGCCGAGCGCTGGGCCGCGGCGACGCGCGCGGCGGTGCGGCACGCCTACGCGCAGGCCGCGATCGCAGGCGGCCTGTACGCCGACGCCGCCGCGTTCGCCGCCGCCGCGCCGTGGCTCGCGCTGTTCGAAGCCGAGCGTGCGTTCGCGCAGGTGCGCCAGGCGCTGGACCACCGGCCCGAGCTGCTCGCGCTGCGGCTGGCGGCGCTGGCCACGCTGGACGGCACCACGGGCGCGCCGGCCGGCGCAACGGAGTGAGGACACGATGGAACTCGACCTGACGCTCGAGCCGCTGCGCGCGCTGATGCACCAGACGGGCGCCTTCCTGCCGCGGCTGCTGCTGGCCGCCGTGATCGTCGGCGCCGGCTGGGTGCTCGCGAAAGCGGCGCGGCTGGCGGTCGTGAAGGCGCTGCGGGCGATCAACTTCCACGTGCTGACCGAGCGCGCCGGCATCGACGGCTTCCTCGCCCAGGGCGGCAGCCGGCGCGACACGGGCGAGCTGTTCGGCCTCGTCGCCTACGCGCTGGTGCTGCTCGCGGCGCTGATGCTCGCCGCCAGCGGCCTCGGGCTCGCCGCCGTCACCGACCTGCTCGGCAAGGTGCTGCTGTTCGTGCCGCGGCTGCTGGTGGCGATGCTGATCGTCGTCTTCGGCAGCTACTTCGCCCGCTTCGTCGGCCAGTCGGTGGCCGGCCACTGCCGCACCGCCGGCATCGGCGACGCCGAGCCGATCGGCCGCGCCGCCCAGTACGCGGTGATGGCGTTCGTCGTCCTGCTCGCGGTCGACCACCTCGACGTCGGCGGCGGCCTGATCCAGCAGACGTTCCTGATCCTGCTCGCCGGCGTCGTGCTCGCGCTCGCGCTCGCGTTCGGCCTCGGCGGCCGCGAGCGTGCGGCGCAGTGGCTGGAGCGCTGGTTCCCGCGCGACCGCGGGGCCGGGCGCTGATGCCGGTCACCCACCCGCGCGCCGCCGCGCGCCGGCAAAGGACTGCCCATGACCCGACTCGTCGCCGTCTCCAACCGCATCGCCGACCCGCGCAAGCCCGCCGCCGGCGGGCTCGCGGTCGCGCTCGCGGAAGCGCTGAACACTTCGGGCGGGCTGTGGTTCGGCGCCGCGACCCAGGTCGTCGAGCGCGACGCCGGCGGCGTGGCCGGCGAGGCCAAGGTGCACCTGCAGCGCGCCGGTGACGTGACGCTCGCCACCGTTGCATTGAGCCGCGACGACCACGACGCCTACTACCTCGGCTACAGCAACGGCGTGCTGTGGCCGGTGTTCCACTACCGCGTCGACCTCGCCGACTTCGACGGCGGCGACGTCGACGGCTACCGGCGCGTGAACCGCCTGTTCGCGCACAAGCTGCTGCCGATGCTGCGCCCGGACGACGTCGTCTGGGTGCACGACTACCACCTGATCCCGCTCGCTGCCGAGCTGCGCGCGCTCGGCAGCGAGCACCGCATCGGCTTCTTCCTCCACATCCCGCTGCCGCCGCCGCTGATCCTGGCGACGATCCCGCAGCACGAGTGGCTGATGCGCTCGCTGTTCGCCTACGACCTGGTGGGCTTCCAGTCGCAGGCCGACCTGATGCACTTCCGCCGCTACGTGCAGTCCGAAGGCCGCGCCGAGGTGCACGGCGACGACGTCTTCGGCGCCTTCGGCCGCCGCCTGCGCGCCCGGGCGTTCCCGATCGGCATCGACGTCGACGAGTTCGAGGCGCTGACCGCCGGCCGCGACGCGCAGGAGACGCTGTCGACGATGCGCGAGCAGTACGCCAAGCGCGAGTTGCTCGTCGGCGTCGACCGCCTCGACTACTCCAAGGGCCTGCCGCAGCGCTTCAAGGCGTTCCGCCGCCTGCTCGAGCGTTTCCCCGAGAACCGCAACCGCGCGACGCTGATCCAGGTCGCGTCGCCGTCGCGCGAGGACGTCGACGCCTACGCCGACATCCGGCGCGAGCTCGAAGGGCTGACCGGCGCGATCAACGGCGCCTGGGGCGAGCTCGACTGGATGCCGGTGCGCTACATCCACCGCACCGTCGCGCGCCGGCG
>CALIDR010000138.1 GCA_938022295.1 uncultured Burkholderiaceae bacterium | reverse complement strand
GCGACCGCGGACAGGGTGAAGGGGCCGCGCCGGCGGGCGCGGCGGGCGGAGCGGAAACGGACGGACGTTGCCATCGCAGACCTTTCGGTGGATGGCAGGTGGGCGGTCGAGGCGGGCGCGCCGCACGGCACGCCGCGTGAGACTGCTTCCCTGCGCGAGGATTACCTCAATCAGGTTCGAGGGGACTCTCTCAGCCGGCCGTCGCGACTCGCGTCGCGGCGGCCAGCACCCCCAGCGGGTGTCGCCGGGCTTGCCCGGCGACAGGCACGATTATCGTCGGGTGCCGCGCGCTGCGCCTTCGACGCGGAAACGAAACAGCCCGCACGCGGCGGGCTGTCGATCGCGGGGCGCGGGCGCGGCTCAGTCGAACACCGGCGTCTCGACGCCAAGCACCTTGTGCAGCTTCGGGCTCGTCGTCGTGTACTGCAGGTGGATCTTCTTCTCGGGGAAGACGTAGGGCGCGGCGCCGAAGGCGGCGAGCGCCGCCTCGTGGAAGCCCGACAGGATCAGCTTCTTCTTGCCCGGGTAGGTGTTGATGTCGCCGACCGCGAAGATGCCCGGCACGCTGGTCTCGAACTTCTTGGTGTCGACGACGAGCTGCTTGCGCTCGATCGCGAGGCCCCACTCGGCGATCGGCCCGAGCTTCGGGCTAAGGCCGAAGAAGACGAGCAACATGTCCAGCGGCACGACGCGGGTGACGCCGTCGCCGCCGGTGACCTTCACCGCCGTCATCCGGCCGTCGGCTTCGTCGAAGCCGGTGACCTGGCCGACGATGAACTGCATCTGCATCGCGTCGCACAGCTCGCGCATCTTGGCCACGCTGGCCGGCGCGGCGCGGAAGCCGTCGCGGCGGTGGACGAGGATCACGCTCTCGGCCTGGTGCGGGCCTTCCTGGACGAAGTTCAGCGTCCAGTCGAGCGCCGAATCGCCGCCGCCGACGATCACGAGGTTCTTGCCGGCGAACTGCGCCGGGTTCTTGACGCGGTAGAACAGCTGCGTGCCGTCGAACTTCTCGATGCCGTCGACCTTGAGCGTGCGCGGCTGGAACGAGCCGACGCCGGCGGCGATGAAGATCGTCTTCGTGACGAAGCGCGTGCCCTTGCTCGTCTCGACGTCGAAGCGGCCGTCGTCGCGCTTCTTCACCACCGTCACCTCCTGGCCGAGGTGGAACGTGGCGCCGAACGGCTCGATCTGCTTGAGCAGGTTGTCGGTCAGCTCCTGCCCGGTGCACACCGGCACGGCCGGGATGTCGTAGATCGGCTTGTCCGGGTACAGCTCGATGCACTGCCCGCCCGGGTACGGCAGCGAGTCGATGATGTGGGCCTTGATCTCGAGCAGCCCGAGCTCGAAGACCTGGAACAGGCCCACCGGGCCGGCGCCGACGATGACGGCGTCGGTCTCGATCGGGCCGTCGTGCTCGCGGGCGACGTCGGCGACGGCGGGGGTCGGTCGTGGTTCCATGTGCGGTGCGGTCGGCGCGCCTGGGGTGCGGTCAGCGCTTGAGCTCGCCGAGCTTGTGCTTGACGTCCTTCCACTCGTCGGCGTCGGGCAGCGGCGCCTTGCGCTTGGTGATGCTCGGCCACTTCTTGGCGAGTTCGGCGTTCAGCGCGATGAAGTGCTGCTGGTCGGCCGGCACGTCTTCCTCGGGCACGATGGCGTTGACGGGGCACTCGGGGATGCACACCGCGCAGTCGATGCACTCGTCGGGGTCGATGGCCAGGAAGTTGGGGCCCTCGCGGAAGCAGTCCACCGGACAGACGTCGACGCAGTCGGTGTACTTGCAGCGGATGCACGATTCGAGAACGACGTGGGTCATGACCAGGCTCGGGTGGCGGGCGGCGTCTTCGGGCGTTCCCGCGGCCGCACCGCCCGCGATGGAACTCGCGGCACGCGGGCTCCCTCACCCGCGGCCGACAGGCCTGCATTCTAGGGCGCGAGGGTTTGCCCCGATGACCGAGGCTGCTGTGCGGCGAGGGTCTTGCCGGTGCCCGCGCGTGCCGCCTGCGGCGCCGTGGCGACGGCCTGCGCCCCGACGCCGACCGTGACGACGGTCGGCCGGCCGGCGTGCAGCAGCCCGGCTTCGGCGAGCGTGTCCACGGCGTGGGTGCTGACGATCGCGTCGGCCGCGCCGGCGCGCGAGACGACGCACACCGGCGTGTGCGCCGCCCAGCCGGCCCGGGCCAGCGCGCGCCCGAGCGCCGCGAGGTGACGCCCGGCCATGTAGAACACCTCGGTGTCGGCCCCGCGCCGCGCCGTCACGGTGACCGTGCCGTCGGCGCCGGCGGCGACCGCCGTCGTCAGCGCCACGCTGCGGCCGCGGCCGCGGCGCGTCAGCGGCCGCCGCGCGTCGGCCGCCGCGGCCAGCGCGGCGGTGACGCCTGGCACGACTTCGGCCTCGATGCCGGCCGCCGCCAGCGCCTGCAGCTCTTCTTCCAGGCGGCCGAACACGCTCGGATCGCCGCCCTTCAGCCGCACGACGAGGCTCACCTGCCGCGGGTAGTGGACGAGCAGCGCGTCGATCGTCGCCTGGCTCGTCGCCGCGGCGAAGCCGCGCTTGCCGACGTCGACCCACCGCGCCCGGGGCGCGAGCTCGCGCAGCGCCGGGTCGATGAGCGCGTCGGCGAGCACGACGTCGGCGGCTTCGAGGCAGCGCGCGCCGCGCAGCGTGATCAGGTCCGCGGCGCCGGGGCCGGCGCCGACGAAGACGACGCGTCCGCTCACGGCAGCGCCTCGGCGGGCGCGACAAGGGGACTGCGCTCCTCCGGGGGGCCGTCGGTCGAGTTGTGGCAGGCCGCTTCCGCGGCCTTCACATCGCTGGCGCGATGTGAGCCTTCGCCGAAGTGAAGGCCACACTCCTTGTGGCCTTCGCTTTCCCACCACCAGCGGCCGGCGCGGAAGGGCTCGCCGACCGCGATCGCGCGCGTGCACGGAGCGCAGCCGATGCTCGGCACGAAGCGGTCGTGCAGCGGGTTGTACGGCACGCCGTGGGCGGCGATGTGGTGCCACACGTCGCCCCACGTCCAGTCGGCCAGCGGATTCAGCTTCAGCCGCCCCTGCGCGTCGCGGTCGCGCAACGGCACTTCGGCGCGGGTGTCGCTCTGTTCCCGGCGCAGGCCGGTGATCCACGCGTCGCGGCCGGCGAGCATGCGTTCGAGCGGCTCGAGCTTGCGCAGGTGGCAGCAGGCCTTGCGCAGTTCGACGCTGCGGTACATCGCGTCCTCGCCGTGGCGGGCGACGAACCGCACCACCGACTCGGCCGGCGGCCGGAAGACCTCGACGGTCACGCCGTAGCGGCGCTCGAGGCGCCCGATCAGCGCCAGCGTTTCGTCGTGCAGCGCGCCGGTGTCGAGCGTGGCCACCGCGATCGGCAGTCCGGCGCGCGCGATCAGGTCGGTCACGACCATGTCCTCGGCGCCGAGGCTGGTCGCCTGCACGGCGCGGCCGGGGTACGCGGTCGCGACCTCCTGGAGCAAGGCCTGGGCATGCGCGAGCCTGGCGCCGTACTCGGCGCTCGGGCAGGCGTAGAGGTCGATCGCGTTCATGACAGTGGTGACGACGAGGCCGCGAAGTGCGGCTCGCGGCGGAAGCGCGGGCGCGGCTCGTGGACGTCGCCCTGGTAGTGACCGGCGAAGAAGCGCAGCGCCCGCTGCGCCGAATCGAGGCTCTGGTCGGCACGCAGCTCGACGGCGTCGAACCCGGTGCGGTGCAGCAGCGGCAGCATGTCGACGAGCACCTCGCCGCTGGCGCGCACCTCGCCGGCGAAGCGCAGCCGCACGCGCAGCAGCCGGGCCTGGCTGTAGGCGCGGCCGTCGGTCCACACCGGGAACCGCAGCACGACGAGCCCGAGCCGCGGCAGGTCGGGCTCGAGGCCCTCGACGTCGGCGTCGTTGGGCACGCTCACGCCCGCCGCGACGTCGTGCGGCCAGCGCTCGCGCACCGTCTGCCACTGCGCGAGCGTGAACAGGCACCCGGGCGCAGGCTGCACGCCGGCGGCGTCGCCCGCGGCGCGCCAGGCATCGTGACCGGGATCGACGAAGCGCATCGGCGGACCCTCCCCGGCCATCAGGCCGCCAGCAGTTCGACGGTGGCGCGCCGCACCTCGTCGGCGGCCGCGCGGAACGGCGCCAGCCCGACCCGGCCCACGGTGTCGACGAAGCGCTCGCCCGGCCGGCGCAGGTCGCGGTAGGTCTCGATTAGCGCCTCGACGACGTCGGCCACCTCGTCGGCCGCGAAAGCCGGCCCGATCACCCTGCCCGCCACCGGCGGGCCGCCGAGCGCCGAGCCGTCGGCGCCGCCCACCGTGACCTGGTACCACTCCTGCCCGTCCTTGTCGACGCCGAGGATGCCGATGTGGCCGCTGTGGTGGTGGCCGCAGCTGTTGATGCAGCCGCTCAGGTGCAGGTCGACGTCGCCGATGTCGAGCAGTTCGTCGAGGTCGGCGAACCGCTCGGCGATCGCCGCCGCGACCGGGATCGACCGCGCGTTGGCCAGCGCGCAGTAGTCGCCGCCCGGGCAGGCGATGAGGTCGGTCAGCAGGCCGACGTTCGGCGTCGCGAAGCCGCACGCCTTGGCCGCCTGCCACACCGCGTAGAGGTCGGCCTCTCGCACCCACGGCAGCAGCAGGTTCTGGTCGTGGGTGACGCGGATCTCGCCGAGGCTGTAGCGGTCGGCGAGCGTCGCCGCGGCCTCCATCTGCTCGGCGGTGACGTCACCGGGCGCCTGGCCGGCGCACTTGAGCGACAGCGTGACCGCCCGGTAGCCGGCCACGCGGTGCGCGTGCACGTTGCGCTCGAGCCAGCGCACGAACCCCCGCGGGGCGTCGAGGTGCCGCCCCGGCTCGAAGCCGCCGCGCGCCGGCCGCACGCCGGCGGGGTCGGCAAACGACGCCGCGACGCGCTCGAGTTCCTCGTCGGTGAGCAACTGCGCCTGGCCGTCGACGTCGCGGCGCAAGATCCGGTCGAACTCGGCGGCCACGGCGTCGAAGAAGCGCTGACCCTCGGCCCTGACGAGGATCTTCAGCCGCGCCTTGTAGGCGTTGTCGCGCCGCCCGTAGCGGTTGTAGACGCGCACGATCGCCTCGAGGTAGACGAGGATCTGCCGCCAGGGCACGAACGGGTGGGCGAGCGTGGCGATCACCGGCGTGCGCCCCATGCCGCCGCCGGCGTGGACCTCGAAGCCGACGGCGCCCTGTGCGTCGCGCCTGAGTCGCAGGCCGACGTCGTGCCACGCGGTGGCGGCGCGGTCCTCGCGCGCGCCGCTGATCGCGATCTTGAACTTGCGCGGCAGAAACGCGAACTCGGGGTGCAGCGTGCTCCACTGGCGCAGCAGCTCGGCGTAGGGGCGCGGGTCGACCTCCTCGTCGGGCGCGATGCCGGCCAGCGCGTCGGTCGTGATGTTGCGGATGCAGTTGCCGCTGGTCTGGATGCCGTGCAGGTCGACTTCGGCGAGCAGGTCCATCACGTCGGCCGCGCGCGCGAGCGGGATCCAGTTGAACTGCGCGTTCTGCCGCGTCGTGAAGTGCGCGAAGCCGCCGCGGCCGCGGTGCGGGCCTTCATCGACGCGGTCGAACTCGCGCGCGACGCGCGCCAGCACGCGCAGCTGCCGGCTCGCCAGCTCGCCGTACGGGATCGCGACGCGCAGCATCGGCGCGTGGCGCTGGACGTACCAGCCGTTCTGCAGCCGAAGCGGGCGGAATTCGGCCTCGCCGAGTTCGCCGCGCAGGTGGCGCTCGAGCTGGTCGCGGAACTGGGCGGCACGCTCGCGGACGAGGCGGCGATCGAAGGCAGTGTAGCGGTACATGGCGCGCCACTGTAGGCAGCGCCTTTATAGTTGGGAACTACTTTCTTCTTGTTTGCTTATTCCCAAACCGAATGTCATTCGCCTCTTGGGTCTTCAGCGCGTCACGCCGGCGCCGCGGCGAGCGGGTTCAGTGGCCGGCGCCGCCGTGGCCCGGCGCGAGATTGTCGAACCGCGTCAGCGGCTTCAGGAACGTCAGCTTGACCTCGCCGGTGGGACCGTTGCGCTGCTTGCCGATGATGATCTCGGCCACGCCCGGCTCCTTGCTCTCCTTGTTGTAGTAATCGTCGCGGTAGATGAACATGATCACGTCGGCGTCCTGCTCGATCGCGCCCGACTCGCGCAGGTCGCTCATCATCGGCCGCTTGTCGTTGCGGCTCTCGACGCTGCGGTTGAGCTGCGACAGCGCGATCACCGGGCACTGCAGCTCCTTGGCCAGCGCCTTCAGGCCGCGCGAGATCTCGCCGAGCACGGTGGCGCGGTTCTCCTCGGTGGTGCTGCTCGTGCCGCTCATCAGCTGCAGGTAGTCGACGACGATCAGGCCGAGCCGCCCGCACTGCCGCGCCTGGCGGCGCGCGCGCGCGCGCAGCTCGGCCGGGTTCAGCGCCGGCGTCTCGTCGATGAAGATCGCCGCCTTGCCGAGCTTGTCGACCGCCTCGGTCAGCCGGCTCCACTCGTCGTCGCGCAGCGCCCCGGTGCGCAGGTGCTGCTGGTCGATGCGCCCGAGCGAGCCCACGAGGCGCAGCGCGAGCTGTGAGGCGCTCATCTCCATCGAGAACACGACCACCGGCAGCCCCTCGTGCACCGCGACGTGCTCGGCGATGTTGAGCGCGAACGCCGTCTTGCCCATCGAGGGCCGCGCCGCGAGCACGATCAGGTCGCCGGGCTGCAGGCCGGCCGTCATGCGGTCGAGGTCGTAGAAACCGGTGCGCACGCCGGTGACCTCCTCGGCGCCGTTCTCGTGCAGCTCGGTCACGCGGTCGATCAGCTGCACGACGAGCTGGTCCATGCTCTGGAAACCCTGCTGCGTGCGCGAGCCTTCCTCGCCGATCTTGAAGATGCGCCCCTCGGCCTCGTCGAGGATCTGCGACACCGCCCGCCCCTGCGGGTTGAAGGCGTTGGTCGCGATCTCGTCGCTCGCCTCGATCAGCTTGCGCAGGATCGCCCGCTCGCGCACGATCTCAGCGTAGCGGCGCAGGTTGGCCGCGCTCGGCACGCTCTGCGCGAGCGCGTTCAGGTAGCCGAGGCCACCGCAGTCGTCGGCCTTGCCCAGGTTCTGCAGCTGCTCGAAGACGGTGACGACGTCGGCCGGCTTGCCGGCGTTGACGAGGCTGCCGATCGCCGCGTAGATCAGCCGGTGCTCGTAGCGGTAGAAATCGCTGTCGCGCAGCAGGTCCGCCGCCCGGTCCCAGGCGCCGTTGTCGAGCAGCAGGCCGCCGAGCACGCTCTGCTCGGCCTCGGCCGAGTGCGGCGGCACGCGCAGCCGGGCGACTTCGTCGTCGCGCGCTGCCGCGCCGGGGGCCACGAGGGAGACGCTCACGGTTCGTTCGCTCATCGGCCGATCGTAGGGCATCGCCGCCCCAGCCGCGGTGGACGACGCTGTGGACAAGCGGTGCGCTCGAGGGGGACAAGGGGGCTGCGCGCCACCGCCGCAGCAGCGGCGACCGCTGGCGCCATCGCGGAAAGACGAAGGGCCGGCAGCGCCGGCCCTCGCAGTTGTCCGGCAGCGCGCCGGCGGCGTCAGTCGGCCTCGGCCACGACGACGACGCTGATCTCGGAGACCACGTCGTGGTGCACCGCGATCGACACCGGGAACTCGCCGATCGCCTTCAGCGGCCCGTGCGGCAGCCGCACCTGCGACTTGTGCACCTCGAGCCCCGCCTTCTTCAGCGCCTCGGCGATGTCGGCGTTGGTCACCGAGCCGAACAGCCGGCCGTCGACCCCGGCCTTCTGGGCGATGCGCACCGTCTTGCCGGCGAGCTTCTCGGCCAGCGCCTGCGCCGCCGCCAGCTTGTCGGCGGCGACCTTCTCCAGTTCGGCGCGCCGGGCCTCGAATTCCTTGATCGCGGCCTCGGTGGCGCGGCGCGCCTGCTTGGTCGGGATCAGGTAGTTGCGCGCGTAGCCGTCCTTGACCTTGACGACGTCGCCCAGGTTGCCGAGGTTGGCGACCTTCTCGAGCAGGATCACTTGCATGGCGTCGTCCTCCTCAGGCCTTGTGCTGGTCGGTGTACGGCAGCAGCGCCAGGAAGCGGGCGCGCTTGATCGCGGTGCTGAGCTGGCGCTGGTAGAACGCGCGCGTGCCGGTCAGGCGCGCCGGGGTGATCTTGCCGTTCTCGCCGATGAAGTCGCGCAGCGTGTCGACGTCCTTGTAGTCGATCTCTTCGACGCCGGCGACGGTGAAGCGGCAGAAGCGCTTGCGACGGAACAGCAGCGACTGCTGGCTGCGGCGGGGCTTGCGGTCCTTGCCCGACTTGCCCTTGCCTCGTGACGTGACCATGTGAATCTCCTGGATGCGGTGGGCGGCGCGCGCCGAGCGCGGGGCGCGCCGCCCGGTTCAATCGATGGCGGTGACGTGGAAGACGACCCCGCGCCCGTTGCGTCCGCTGGCGAGGAACCCGGCGTACTCGCCCGGGCTGCCCAGCGCCAGCGCCGCCACGCGCTGCGCCACCTCGCCCAGCGCCACGGCCCGCATGTCGAGCGACACGCGGCGCGGCAGCCCGGCTTCGCTGGCCTGCGACTCGTGCCGCAACTCGAGGTCGCAGGCCGGCACGCCGGCGGGGGTGTAGCGCAACGCCGAGCGCTGCACCAGCGTCGCGCTCAGAACCAGCCGGTTCACGGGCGCGCGGCCGCCGGTGCGGGCCCGGTCCTCAGGCCGCGGCCTCCTGCTGCGACGCCTTGCGCGCTTCCTCGCGCTCGACCGTCTTCATCATCACCGAGGGCGCCGTCTCGGCCTTGCTCTTGGCCACCGTCAGGTGGCGCAGCACGGCGTCGTTGAAGCGAAAGCCCGTCTCGAGCTCGTCGAGCGTCTCCTTGCCGCACTCGATGTTCAGGCACAGGTAGTGCGCCTTGGCGAGCTTCTGGATGTGATAGGCCAGCTGGCGCCGCCCCCAGTCCTCGACCCGGTGCACCTTGCCGCCGGCGTTGGTCACCAGCGACTTGTAGCGTTCCAGCATCGCCGGAACTTGTTCGCTCTGGTCCGGATGGATCAGCAGCACGATTTCGTAATGACGCATGCAAGCTCCTCGAGGATTCCGCCCGCCGCGCGCCGAGTCGATCGACGGCAGCCGGCGAGGAAGCCGCCCCGGTGCGTCACACAGCCGGGTGCGGCAAGGAAAGCTCTCTATTATAGGATAGGCGGAGAACGGGCGCCGACGCCCCGTGGCGTCGCCGCGGGTGCGGTCGGGTCGGCGCGGGCGGCGATGCGGTCAGCGCGGGCGGGCGCTCGCCAGCCGTTTCCAGGTCTCGACGACGCTGTCCGGGTTCAGCGAGATCGACGTGATGCCCTCGGCGGCCAGCCAGTCGGCGAAGTCGGGGTGGTCGCTCGGGCCCTGGCCGCAGATGCCGACGTACTTGCCGGTGGCGCGGCAGGCGGCGATCGCGCGCGAGATCAGCGCCTTGACGGCCGGGTCGCGCTCGTCGAAGTCGTCGGCGAGCTGCTCCAGGCCCGAGTCGCGGTCCAGGCCGAGCGTGAGCTGCGTGAGGTCGTTCGAGCCGATCGACATGCCGTCGAAGTGCTCGAGGAACTGCTCGGCCAGGATCGCGTTGCTCGGCACCTCGCACATCATGATCAGGCGCAGCCCGTTGTCGCCGCGCTTCAGGCCGCGCGCGGCGAGCATCTCGCCCACCCGCTGCGCCTGCTTGAGCGTGCGCACGAACGGCACCATGACCTCGACGTTGGTCAGCCCCATGTCGTTGCGCACGCGCTTCAGGGCCTCGCACTCCATCGCGAAGGCGTCGCTGAAGTCGGCGTTGATGTACCGCGACGCGCCGCGGAAGCCGAGCATCGGGTTCTCCTCGTCGGGCTCGTAGCGGCTGCCGCCGATCAGCTTGCGGTACTCGTTGCTCTTGAAGTCCGACAGCCGCACGATCACCGGCTTGGGCCAGAACGCGGCGGCGATCGTCGCGATGCCTTCGGCGAGCTTGTCGACGTAGAACGCGCGCGGGCTCGCGTGGCCGCGGGCGATCGACTCGACCGCCTTCTTCAGGTCGAGGTCGATGTTCGGGTAGTCGAGGATCGCCTTCGGGTGGACGCCGATGTTGTTGTTGATGATGAACTCCAGCCGCGCCAGCCCCACGCCCTGGTTCGGCATCTGCGCGAACTCGAACGCGAGCTGCGGGTTGCCGACGTTCATCATGATCTTGACCGGGCAGTACGGCATCTCGCCGCGCTGCACCTCGCTGACCTCGGTCTCGAGCAGCCCGTCGTAGACGAAGCCGGTGTCGCCCTCGGCGCAGCTGACGGTGACCAGCGCGCCGTCGTGCAGCGCCTCGGTGGCGTTGCCGCAGCCGACGACGGCGGGGATGCCGAGCTCGCGCGCGATGATCGCCGCGTGGCAGGTGCGCCCGCCGCGGTTGGTCACGATCGCGGCGGCGCGCTTCATCACCGGCTCCCAGTTCGGGTCGGTCATGTCGGCCACCAGCACGTCGCCCGCGTGCACCTTCTCCATCTCGGCCAGGCTGTGCACGACGCGCACCGGCCCGGTGCCGATCTTCTGCCCGATCGCGCGCCCCTCGGCGAGCACGGTGCGCTCGCCGCCGCTCTTGAGCTTGTAGCGGTGCTCGACCTTGGCCTGGCTCTTCACCGTCTCCGGCCGCGCCTGCAGGATGTAGAGCTTGCCGTCGAGGCCGTCCTTGCCCCACTCGATGTCCATCGGGCGGCCGTAGTGCTGCTCAATGATCAGCGCGTACTTCGCCAGCTCGATCACGTCGGCGTCGGTCAGCGAATAGCGGTTGCGCTGCTCGGGGGGCGTGTCCACCGTCTTGACCAGCTTGCCGGTCGCGGCCTTCTCCTGCGGCGTGGCGAACGCCATGCGGATCAGCTTGCTGCCCAGGTTGCGGCGGATGATCGGGAACTTGCCCGCCTTCAGCGCCGGCTTGTGGACGTAGAACTCGTCGGGGTTGACGGCGCCCTGCACCACCGTCTCGCCCAGGCCGTAGCTGGCGGTGATGAAGACGACGTCCTTGAAGCCGCTCTCGGTGTCGATCGTGAACATCACCCCGGCGGCGGCGAGGTCCGAGCGCACCATGCGCTGCACGCCGGCCGACAGCGCCACGTCGCCGTGCGCGAAGCCCTTGTGCACGCGGTAGGCGATCGCGCGGTCGTTGTACAGCGACGCGAACACCTCCTTCATCCGGTGCAGCACGTCGTCGATGCCGACGACGTTGAGGAACGTCTCCTGCTGGCCGGCGAACGAGGCGTCGGGCAGGTCCTCGGCGGTGGCCGACGAGCGCACCGCGAACGACGCCTGCGGCTGGCCGGCGGCCAGCCGCTCGAACTCGGCGCGCACCGCCGCCTCGAGGTCGGCCGGCAGCGGCGTGTCGACGATCCAGCCGCGGATCTCGGCGCCGGCCTGCGCCAGCGCGCGCACGTCGTCGACGTTCAGCGCCGCCAGGCGCTGCTGGATCCGCGCCGCCAGGCCGCTTTGCTGCAGGAACTGCCGGTACGCGTGCGCGGTGGTCGCGAACCCGCCGGGCACCCTCACCCCCGAGGCCGCGAGCTGGCTGATCATTTCGCCGAGCGAGGCGTTCTTGCCGCCCACCGACTCGACGTCGGTCATCCTCAGCTGTTCGAACGGGACGACCAGGGCGGTCGCCAGCGGGGTCGATGACATGGCAATGCTCCGTGATGGGAAGAAACCGGGGCCATCGACGAGGGAAGGCGCCGCCCGCGCTGCGCGCTGGGTTGTTCTGGTGGGAAGCGAGGCGGACTCACGGCGCGGACCGGAAGCGTCGGCGAGGCGTTTGTGACGATTCTAAGAAGGATTCCCTATCATCGGCGGACCGCACCGGCGCCGATCGCTTCGTCCTTCACGTGATGCCCAACCGCAGCGTCTTCTTCGTCTCCGACGGCACCGGCATCACCGCCGAGACGTTCGGCAACTCGATCCTCGCCCAGTTCGCGATCAAGCCGCGACACCTGCGGCGCCCGTTCGTCGACACCGTCGACAAGGCCTGGCAGGTGCGGCGCGAGATCAACGAGACCGCCGAGCGCGAGGGCCGGCGGCCGATCGTCTTCATCACCCTGGTCGACGACGAGATCCGCGCCGTGATCGACCACCCCGACTGCCGCGGCCTCGTGCTCGACATGTTCCGCACCTTCGTCGAGCCGCTCGAGGTCGAGCTCGGCATCAAGTCGAACCACCGCATCGGGCGCTTCACCGACGTCGCCAAGAGCGAGCAGTACCACGACCGCATCGAGGCGATCAACTTCGCGCTGCAGCACGACGACGGCCAGTCGGCGCGCAACCTCGACCAGGCCGACGTGATCCTGGTCGGCGTCAGCCGCAGCGGCAAGACGCCGACCTCGCTGTACCTGGCGATGCAGCACGGCGTCAAGGCGGCCAACTACCCGCTGATCCCCGACGACTTCGAGCGCGGCGCGCTGCCCTCGGCGCTGGCGCCGCACAAGCGCAAGTGCTTCGGCCTGACGATCGACCCCGAGCGCCTGGCCCAGATCCGCCACGAGCGGCGGCCCGGCAGCCGCTACGCCTCGCTCGAGAACTGCCGCTACGAGGTGCGGGCGGCCGAGACGATGATGAAGCGCGAGGGCATCGCCTGGCTGAGCTCGACCCACAAGTCGATCGAGGAGATCGCGACGACGATCCTGCGCGACATCCGCCCCGACCGCCTCGTCTACTGACTCCCGTTGCTGCCCCCCGCGCCGCGATGCGCCCGACCCCGGTCGCCTGGCTCGACGACGACGCCACCCCGCTGCCGCCGACGTCCACCGCCCTCGGCCCGGCGAGCGCCGCCCCCGGGCTGCTGGCCGTCGGCGGGCGCCTGACGCCCGCGCGCCTGCGCGAGGCGTACGCGAAGGGCGTCTTCCCCTGGTTCTCCGACGGCCAGCCGCCGCTGTGGTGGGCCCCCGACCCGCGCATGGTGCTGCCGGTGACCGAGTTCCGGCTCAGCCGGTCGCTGCGCAAGACGCTGCGCCGGTTCGTCGCCGACCCGAGCTGCGCGGTGCGCGTCGACACCGCGTTCGACGCCGTGATCGCCGCCTGCGCGCGCGTGCCGCGCGCAGGCCAGGACGGCACCTGGATCGTGCCCGAGATGATCTCGGCCTACACCCACTGGTACGCCGAGGGCGCGGTGCACAGCTTCGAGTGCTGGATCGGCGGCGAACTCGCCGGCGGCCTGTACGGCGTCGGGCTCGGCCGGATGTTCTTCGGCGAATCGATGTTCGCCCGCCGCACCGACGCGTCGAAGATCGCGCTCGCCGCGCTCGTCGCGTTCTGCCGCACCCGCGGCATCGCGTGGATCGACTGCCAGCAGAACACCGCCCACCTGGCCTCGTTCGGCGCCCGCGAGGTGCCGCGCGAAGCCTTCGAGCGCCACCTGGCCCTCGCCCTGGGGGCTGCCCCGGTGACCGACTGGACCTATCATGCGTCGATGTGGGCCGCGCTGAACCTCGCGCCGGCCGGCGCCTCAGACGACGTCGCGTGACCTACCCGAAAGAGCTCCCCCTCGCCTCGCTGCAGTTCTACGCCACCGCGCCGTACCCGTGCAGCTACCTGCCGGGGCGGCTCGCGCGGTCGCAGGTCGCCACGCCGAGCCACCTGATCCACGCCGACGCCTACTCGGGGCTGGTGGCCAACGGCTTCCGCCGCTCGGGGCTGTTCACCTATCGCCCGTACTGCGACGGCTGCCGCGCCTGCGTGCCGCTGCGCGTGCCGGTGGAGCGCTTCCGCCCGAGCCGCAGCCAGCGCCGCGCCGCCCGGGCGCACGCGAACCTGAAGGCGCGCGTGCTGCGGCTGTGCTTCGTGCCCGAGCACTACCAGCTGTACCTGCGCTACCAGTCCGGGCGCCACGCCGGCGGCGGCATGGACCAGGACAGCGTCGACCAGTACACCCAGTTCCTGCTGCAGAGCCGCGTCAACTCGCGGCTGGTCGAGTTCCGCGAGCCGGGCGACGGCGACGGGCTCGGCGCGCTGAAGATGGTCGCGATCCTCGACGTGCTCAACGACGGCCTGTCGGCCGTCTACACGTTCTACGAGCCGGACCCCGGCGCGAGCTACGGCACCTACGGCGTGCTGTGGCAGATCGCGCAGACGCGCCAGCTCAAGCTGCCTTACGTCTACCTCGGCTACTGGATCGCCGACAGCGCGAAGATGGCCTACAAGGCACAGTTCCGCCCGCACGAAGTGCTCGTCGACGGTCGCTGGACGCCGTCGGACTGAGCGACGGGGCGAGTCGCGCCCCTGCACACGATCCCCGATGAATCCACCCGCCCAGGCCGCCGCGGCGGCCGCCGCCCCCGCCGTGCCGGCGCACGTGGTCGCGCTGTCGCTCGCGCTGCTGCTCGGCCTGCAGCCCGTCGTCACCGACCTGTACCTGCCGGCGCTGCCGCAGCTCGCGCGCGACCTCGCCGCGCCGATGACGGCCACGCAGCTGACGATGTCGGCGCTCATCCTCGCCTTCGGCCTCGCCCAGCTCGTCTGGGGGCCGGTGGCCGACCGCTGGGGGCGCCGGCCGGTGCTGCTGGCGAGCTTGGCGCTGTTCACGCTGGCCAGCGTCGGCGCGGCGCTCGCGCCGACGATCGGCGTGCTGGTGGGCTGGCGCATCGCGCAGGGCGCGGCGCTGGCGGCGGCCGTGGTCTGCGCGCGGGCGATGGTGCGCGACCTCTACGAGCCGCAGCAGGGCGCGCACGTGATGTCCAAGGGCCTGTCGGGGCTGGGCGTGATCGCGCTGGCGAGCCCGCTCGCCGGCGGGCTGCTCGCCGCCTGGGGCGGCTGGCGCGCCGCGCTGGCGGCGGTGGCCGCCGTCGGGCTGGCCACGCTCGTCTTCGTCTGGCGCGCGCTGCCGGAGACGAACCACCGCCGCGACCCCCAGGCCACGCGCATCGTCCCGCTGGCGCGCACCGCCGCCGGCGTGCTGCGCCACCCGACCTTCGTCGCCTGGACGGCGCTCGTCGCGGCGACGTACGGCGGCCTGTTCACGATCCTGGCGTCGTCGTCGTTCGTCTACATCGACGTCCTCGGGCTGAGCCCGCTCGCCTACGGCGTCGCGCTCGGCTCGGGGTCGGTCTCGTACATGGCCGGCACGTTCGTCTGCCGCCACTGGCTGCGCCACCACGGCCTGACGGGGGCGGTGCGCCGCGGCGGCGCGTTCACGCTCGCCGGCGGGCTCGGCATGGCCGCCTTCGCGTGGGCCGGCGTCGAGTCGGTGTGGGCGGTGCTGGTGCCGCAGTGGCTGTTCGCGTTCGGACACGGCATCCACCAGCCGTGCGGCCAGTCGGGCGCCGTCGGCCCGTTCCCGCAGTCGGCCGGCGTGGCGTCGGCGCTGGCCGGCTTCGTGCTCGCCGGCACCGCGTTCTGCGTCGGGCTGTGGCTCGGCGTCGCGCTCGACGACACTGTGCGCCCGATGGCGTACACGGTCGGCTTCTGGTCGGCGGCGACCGCCCTTGTCGCCTGGACGCTGGTGCAGCGCCACGGTGCACCGCACGGCGGCGCCCTGCGCGCCGCATGACGGCGCCACGCTGGGTCGGCGTCGCCGGCCCGACCGCGTCGGGCAAGAGCGCGCTGGCGCTCGACCTCGCCGCCGCGCTCGCCGCCGGCGGGCGGGCGGTCGAGATCGTCAGCGTCGACTCGGCGCTCGTCTACCGCGGCCTGGACGTCGGCACCGCCAAGCCGCCGGCGGCCGAGCGCGCGCGCGTGCCGCACCACCTGATCGACATCCGCGACCCGACGCAGCCGTACTCGGCGGCGCAGTTCGCCGCCGACGCGACGCGCCAGATCGGCGAGATCGCGGCCCGCGGAGCGCTGCCTCTGCTGGTGGGCGGCACGATGCTGTATTTCAAGGCGCTGATCGACGGGCTGGACGCGATCCCGGCCGCCGACCCGGCGATCCGCGCCGCGCTCGACGCCGAGGCCGCCGCGCGCGGCTGGCCGGCGCTGCACGCCGAGCTCGCGCGCGTCGACCCTGCCACCGCCGCCCGCCTGCCGCCGAACGACGCCCAGCGCATCCAGCGCGCGCTCGAGGTCTGGCGCGCCACCGGGCGGCCGCTGTCGAGCTTCCACCGCCGCGCCGACGCGCCGCGCCCGCCGCCGCCCGACGCCTTGCTGGTCGCGCTCGAGCCGGCGTCGCGCGCGTGGCTGCACGCACGCATCGACGCCCGCTTCGCGGCGATGCTCGACGCCGGGCTGGTCGCCGAAGTGCAGGCGCTGCGTGCGCGCGGCGATCTGCACCCCGGCCTGCCGGCGCTGCGCAGCGTCGGCTACCGCCAGGTGTGGGCGGCGCTCGACGCCGGCCTCGCGGGCGCGGCGCTGCGCGAGCGCGTACACGCCACCGGCAGCGCGGCCACGCGCCAGCTCGCCAAGCGCCAGCTCACGTGGCTGCGCGGCATGCCGTGGCGGCGCGTCGTCGCGGCCGACGCGCCGCCGGCCGAGGTGCTCGGCGCCGCGCGCTCGATCCTGCGCGACGCCGGCCTCGGATGAGCGACGCCGTGCTCGACGTGCAGGGCCTCGCGAAGGCCTACGGCGACAGCGCCGTCTTCGCCGGCGTCGACCTGCGGGTGGCGGCGGGCGAGGTCGTCGCCCTGCTCGGCGAGTCGGGGGTGGGCAAGTCGACGCTGCTGAACTGCATCGCCGGCCTCGACGCGCCCACCGCCGGCCGCGTGCGCGTCGACGGCGTCGACGTCACGGCGCTCGCCGAGCCGGCGCAGGCGGCGTGGCGGCGCGCGAGCGTCGGCTTCGTGTTCCAGGCCTTCCACGTGCTGCCGCACCTGACGGTCGGGCAGAACGTCGCGCTGCCGCTGCTGCTGCTCGGCCGCCCCGACCCGAAGCGGGTGGCGGCGATGCTCGACGTCGTCGGGCTGGCCGGCTTCGACGACCGGCTGCCGCGCACGCTGTCGGGCGGGCAGCTGCAGCGGGTGGCGATCGCGCGCGCGCTGGTGCACCGCCCGCGCCTGCTGCTGGCCGACGAGCCGACCGGCAACCTCGACCCGGCCACCGCCGAGCGCATCGTCGGCCTGCTCGTCGCCCAGGTGCGCGCCGCCGGCGCCGCCGGCGTGCTCGTCACCCACTCGGCGCACGCGGCTTCGCACGCCGACCGCGTGCTGCAGCTGACCGCCACCGGTATCGTCGCCGCCTGACGTCGCCACGGGGGACCGCACGATGGACGCCGCGCTGGAGTTGCTGCCGCTGCTGGTCGCGGTCGTGTCGGGCGTGATCGCCTGGCGCGCGCAGGTCGCTGCCGCCCAGGCGCGCACCCAGGTCGACCTGTGGCTGCGCGAGGAGCAGCGCCGCCACGACCTCGCGCAGCGCGCGGCGCGCTATCACGAGCCGCTCGTGCGGGCCGCCTACGACCTGCAGAGCCGCCTGTACAACCTGCTGTGCCGCAACCTGCTCGGCGCGCACTACGACGGCGGCGACGAGCGCTCGCGCAGGTACGTGGTCGACAACACGGTGTACCTGCTCGCGCAGTACTGCGCCTGGACCGAGATCGCCCGCCGCGAGGTGCGCTTCATCGACCTCGGTGCCGACGAGCCCACGCGCGCGCTGACCGCGCTTCAGGACGAGATCGTCTCGACGCTGCAGGACGACCGCCACGGCCCGTTGCTGCGCCTGTTCGCCGGCGAGCAGCGGGCGCTTGGCGAGAGCCTGGTCGTCGGCAGCGCCGGCAGCAGCGACTGCATCGGCTACGGTGCCTTCCTGCAGCGTCTTCGCGAAGGCGCCGTCGACCCGCTGGTGCTGACGTTGCGTGACGACGTCGAGGTCATGGCGCGCTCGCCGGCGGCCGCGCGCGAGCGGATGGTCGAACTGCAGCACCGCCTGATCGACCTGCTCGCGCTGCTCGACCCGCGCTGCGTGCGGTTCCCCGCCGCCAAGCGCACCAAGGTGGACGCCCCTGCGCCGGCACCGCATGGCCGCTGACGCCGATCGTGTGCCGCTGGGCGCGCTGTTCGCCGCGCTGACCTGGCCCGAGTGGCGCCACCACCCTTGGCGGCAGGCGGCGGCAGTCGTCGCGGTGACGCTCGGCGTCGCGCTGGCGTTCTCGGTGCACCTGATCAACCGCTCGGCGCTCGCCGAGTTCTCGGCCGCCGTGCGCGCCGCCAACGGCGAACCCGACCTGAGCCTGCGTGCGGCACAGCGTGCCGGCTTCGACGACGCCTTGCACGACCGCGTCGTCGCCCTGCCCGGGGTCAGCGTCGCGAGCCCGGTCGTCGAGGTCGACGGCCAGGCGTTCGACGCCGCGGGCGCACGCGTGCCGCTGAAGCTCGTCGGCGTCGACGCCCTCGTCGTCGCGCCGGTGGCGCCGGACCTCTGGCCGCGAGCCGCCGAAGGCAGCGGCGAGACGGCGTTCCTCGCCCCCGACGCCGTGTTCCTGAACCCGGCGGCGCAGCAGCGGCTGGGCCTCGCGGCCGGCGACACGCTGACGGTGCAGCGCGGGCTCGACCGCGTCGCGCTGCGGGTGGCCGGCACCGTCAACGCCGCCGGCGCGCCGCTCGCGGTGCTCGACGTCGCCGCCGCGCAGGCGCTGTTCGGCTTCGACGGCCGGCTGTCGCGGCTGGACCTGCGGCTCGAGCCCGGCGTTGCGGCGTCGGCGATCGTGCGCGCGCTCGCGCTGCCGCCGGGCGTCGTCGCCGCGGCGCCCGACGACGCCGCGCAGCGGGTGTCGAACCTGTCGCGCGCCTATCGCGTGAACCTCACCGTGCTCGCGCTGGTGGCGCTGTTCGTCGGCGCGTTCCTCGTCTTCTCGGTGCTCGCGCTGTCGGTCGCGCAGCGCACGCCGCAGTTCGCGCTGCTCGGCGTGCTCGGGCTCGGCGCGCGCGACCGCCGGCGCCTCGTGCTGGCGGAGTCGGCGCTCGTCGGCGCGCTGGGCAGCGCGCTCGGCCTCGCGCTCGGCACCGCGATGGCGTGGCTCGCGCT
>CALIDR010000137.1 GCA_938022295.1 uncultured Burkholderiaceae bacterium | reverse complement strand
CACACCGCGAGCTGCTCGCGCGCCGCGGCGCGGAACGTGTCGGCCGCGGCGAGCAGCACCTTCTGCTCGGCGTCGGCGAGGTGGCGCGTCAGCTTGCCGATCGACGTCGTCTTGCCGGCACCGTTGACGCCGACGACCATGATCACGGTCGGCGTGCGCTCGCCGATCGCCAGCGGCTTTTCCAGCGGGCGCAGCAGGTCGGCGATCGCGTCGACCAGCAGCGCCTTGACCTGTGCCGGGTCGGTGGCCTTCGCGTCCTTGACGCGGCGCTTCAGGTCGGCGAGCAGGAACTCGGTGGCCTTGACGCCGGCGTCGGCCATCAGCAGCGCGCTCTCGAGTTCCTCGTACAGCGCGTCGTCGATCTGCGTGCCGGTGAAGACCTGCGCGATGCTGCTACCGGTCTTGCGCAGGCCCGCGCGCAGGCGGTCGAGCCAGCGCGCGCGCGGCGCCGCCGACGCCGGCTCGGCCTCCGGCGGGATCGTGGAGGGCACGGGCGCGGCGGCGACGGCGGCGGCTGACGCCGGGGCGGCGGCCGCGACTTCGACCGGTGGCGCAGCAACCGCGGGCGGCGGCGCGGCTTCGGGGGCAGGTGCAGGGGCAGCCGGCGGCGCCTTCTTGCGGAAGAAGCTGAACATCGGTGGGGGAGTCGAAACGGGCGGTGGCGGCGCGGCAGGCGCCGCCGGTGGCCGATGGGGGCGCCGCTATAATCCGCGGCCCAGGCGCTTTAGCTCAGTCGGTTAGAGCGACGGAATCATAATCCGCAGGTCCGGGGTTCGAGTCCCTGAAGCGCCACCAAGCCATTGCGAAGCCCCGCCGGTCGTCGTGCCGCGGGGCTTCGTCGCTTCGGGCGGCGCGATCGGTGGCAGCATCGGGGTCATGACGACGGGCGCAGCGGTGCCCCGCTGGGAACACTTCGAGCACGAGGCCGACATCGGCGTGCGCGGCTTCGGGGCGACGCCGGCGCAGGCGTTCGAGCAGGCGGCGCTGGCCCTGACCGCGGTGATCGCCGACCCGGCCACGGTGCGTCCGCTGCAGCCGGTGGACATCGCGTGCGACGCGGCCGACGACGAGCTGCTGCTCGCGCAGTGGCTCAATGCGCTGGTCTACGAGATGGCGGTGCGGCGGATGCTGTTCGGCGCCTTCCAGGTCACGATCGAAGGCGCGCCCGGCGGGCAGCGGCTCGCCGCGCAGGCCTGGGGCGAAGCGGTCGACGTCGCGCGCCACCGCCCGGCGGTCGAGGTCAAGGGTGCCACCTACACGGCGCTGCGCGTGGCACGCACCGACGACGGCGGGTGGCTGGCACAGACGGTCGTCGACGTGTAGGGGAGCGCAGATGGACCCGAAGGACTGGACGCGGATCGACGAGACGACGTGGGAGATCCCCGCACGCGGGGCGATGCACGTGCCGGTGCGCCTCTTCGCCGACGAAGCGCTGCTGCGCGCGATGGACGACAAGGTGCGCGAGCAGGCCGTCAACGTGGCGACGCTGCCGGGCATCGTCGGCGCGTCGTACGTGATGCCCGACGCGCACTGGGGCTACGGCTTCCCGATCGGCGGCGTGGCGGCGTTCGACGCCGACGCGGGCGGCGTCGTCTCCGCCGGCGGCGTCGGCTTCGACGTCTCGTGCGGCGTGCGCTGCCTGCACACCGGGCTCGTGCGCGACGACGTGATGCCGGTGCAGAAGAAGCTCGCCGACGCGCTGTACGCCGGCATCCCGGCCGGCGTCGGCAGCACCGGCGCGATCCGCCTGAACGCCAACGAGATGGATGCGATGCTCGCCGGCGGCGCGGCGTGGGCCGTGGCCCAGGGCTGGGGCGAAGAGGCCGACCTCGACCGCATCGAGGAGCACGGCCGGATGCCGCACGCCAAGCCCGGCGAGGTGTCGGACCAGGCCAAGCGCCGCCAGCGCGACGAGATGGGCACGCTCGGCAGCGGCAACCACTACCTGGAGGTGCAGGAAGTCACCGAGGTCTACGACGCCGCGATCGCCGCCGCCTACGGCCTGAAGGCGGGCGACGTCGTCGTGATGATCCACTGCGGCTCGCGCGGCCTCGGGCACCAGATCGGCACCGAGTTCCTGCGCCGCATGGTCGAGGAGGCGCCCGCGCACGGCCTCGTGCTGCCGGACCGCGAACTCGCCTGCGCGCCGCTGAAGTCCGACCTCGGCCGCGCCTACCTCGGCGCGATGCGCGCGGCGATCAACTGCGCGCTTGCCAACCGCCAGATCTTGACCCACCTGACGCGCCGCGTGTTCGCCGAGGTGCTGCCGAAGGCACGGCTGCCGGTGCTGTACGACGTCTCGCACAACACGTGCAAGGTCGAGCGCCACCGTGTGGGCGGCCAGTGGCGCGAGCTGTACGTGCACCGCAAGGGCGCCACGCGCGCGTTCGGCCCCGGCCACCCGGACCTGCCGCCGGCGCTGCGCGAAGCCGGGCAGCCGGTGCTGATCGGCGGCTCGATGGGCACGGCGTCGTACGTGCTCGCCGGCACCGCGAAGTCGGAGTCGCTCGCGCTGTCGTCGGCCTGCCACGGCGCCGGGCGCGCGATGAGCCGGCAGCAGGCGCTCAAGCGCTGGCACGGGCGGCAGGTGGTCGACGAACTGGCCGCGCGCGGCATCCTGATCCGCAGCCCGTCGTCGCGCGGCGTGGCCGAGGAGGCGCCGGAGGCGTACAAGGACGTCGCCGCCGTCGTCGACGCCGCCGACGCCGCCGGCCTGGCGCGCAAGGTCGCGCGCGTCGAACCCCTCGTCTGCGTGAAGGGCTGAGCGCCGCGGCTCCAGGCCTGCCTGCGCAGGCCTGGACGGCGCGAAGGGCCCGAGCTCTGCGAGGGCCAGGGCGAGCGCCGCGGCTCCAGGCCTGCCTGCGCAGGCCTGGACGGCGCGAAGGGCCCGAGCTCTGCGAGGGCCAGGGCGAGCGCCGCGGCTCCAGGTGTTCCCGCCGGCCGCGGGACGCGG
>CALIDR010000136.1 GCA_938022295.1 uncultured Burkholderiaceae bacterium | reverse complement strand
GCGCAGGGCAGCCAGCGCGCAGCGCTGGCCGCCGAGGTGAAGCGCCGCCGCCTGCGCGCACGGCGCTTTGCCGCGCCAACCTACGCAGGCGGCGCAAAGGGAACACCCGAAGAACCAGATGGGCCGTGATCAGCCACTGGGTCGAGGCGATCTGAACGGATACCGGCTCAGGCGGCGCGGCCCGACGCCGCCAGCAGCTCGACCGCCTCGACCAGCCGCTCGGCCTGTGCGGCCAGCGGCCGCTGCTCGGCGGCGGCCTGCGCGCGCAGGCGCGCCAGCGCCTCCGCGCGCGGCAGCGAGTAGCGGTGCATCAGCACGCCCACCGCGATCCACACCGGGTCGGGCGGCGTCTCGGCGGGGCCAGCGGCCGGCGCGTTGGCGGCCTCGGCCGGCAGGCGCGCGAATGCCGCCTCGACGGTGGGCACGATCTGGCCGATGTCCAGCGGCTTGACGAGGTAGGCCACCGCGCCGAGCGCCTTCACCTGCGCCACCGTCGCGTCGTCGGAGAACGCCGACAGGAACATGAACGGCACCTTGCGGTCGCGCAGGTAGGCCGCCACGTCGAAGCCGGTCTTGCCTTCCATGCGGATGTCCAGCAGCGCCAGGTCGGGCCGGTGCTCGCGCGCCAGCAGGATCGCGTCGTCGCCGTTGTCGGCGTCGATCACCTCGTAGCCGGCCTTGGCCAGCCCGTGGCTGACGGTGGCGAGCACGAGCCGGTCGTCGTCGACGACGAGGATCTTGCCCTTCGAGGCGGCGGTAACGTTCATCGCCCCGATTCTCTTACAGCGGCTCGAGCAGGCGCACCACCGGCGGCGCGAGCGTGATGCGCGACTGCACGGTGTCGCCGACGGCGGCCATCGTCAGCGCGGCGTGCCGGCGCGGCAGCAGCGCACGCACGAGGCCGAGCCCCGAGACGCCGCCCGGCACCCGCGCGAGGTCGAAGCCCGGCGGCAGCGTGCCGCGGTTGGCGACGACGATCGCGACGTCGGCGTCCCCGCACTCGAGCGTGCAGCGCACCGCATCGCCGACGCCGTGCTTGACGGCGTTGGTCAGCAGCTCGTTGACGGTGAGCGCGATCGGGATCGATTCGGCCTCGGGCAGCGCCCAGCGGTGCGGCGCGTCGCCCTGCACGTCGACCGAGATCGGGCGGCCGAACATGCGCTGCACCGACGCCGCGATCGCCTCCAGCACGCTGCGGATGCGCAGCGGCCCGCTGGTGCCCACCTGCAGGCCGTAGACCTGCGCGATCGCCTGCACCTGGCCCACCGCTTCCTTGATCACCGCCGCCACCTCGGGGCGGCGCTCGGCGATCTGCTGCATCAGCCCGGCCACGCCCTGCAGGTTGTTCTTGATGCGGTGGTGGACCTCCTTGACCAGCATGTCGCGCTGCGCGATCTCCTCGCGCAGCCGCAGCGCCGCGGCGGCGCGCTGCGCGGTGACGTCGCTGGCCACCAGCAGCAGCTGGCCGGTGCCGCCGGGGTCGGTCGCGCGCAGCGGCACCGTGCGCAGGTCCCACACGTGTTCGTCGCCGCCAGGCGCGGTGCGGCGCACCTCGCGCTGCGTCGCCTCGCCGGCGGCCAGCGCCTGGCGCAGCTCGTCGCGCAGCGAGCCGGCGGCGGGACCGTCGGGCCCGTCGCGGAGCACGTCGTCGAGCGAGCGGCCCACCGCATCGGCGAGCGTGCAGCCGAGGAAGCCAGCGGCCTGCTGGTTGAGCTGCAGCACGCGCCGCGTGGCCGCGTCGAGCAGCGCGATCGCCATCGGCGCAGTCTCGATGATGCGCTCGAGCGAGGCCTGCGTCTGCGCGCTGCGCAGCTCGGCCTGGCGGCGGCGCTCGATGTCCAGCAGCGCGAACGTGAGCTGCTGGCCGGTGCGCACGACGTTGCCGACGACCCAGAACGTGCGCCCGTCGTGCGCCTGCAACTGGCACTCGAAGGTCTCGGCCTGCCCTTCGTCGAGCGCGCGCGCGTAGTCGGTGCGGCGCAGCGGGTGATCCGGCTCGGCGGTGGCCACGGCCCAGATCGGCGCGCCGACGAAGTCGGCCAGGTCGCCGCCGAACATCCGCCGCGCCGAGCGGTTCATCCACTCGATGGCGCCGTCGCGCACCGTCACGATGCCCACCAGCACCGAGTCGAGCACCGCGCGCGTGCGCTCGGCCTGCCGCAGCAGCTGCTCGCGCGAGCGCTCCTGCTCGGTGACGTCGAGCGTGACGACCGAGGTCGTGCGCCGCCCGCTGGCCAGCCGCCCGGGCTCGACGCGCGTCAGCAGCCAGCGCACGCCGTGATCGGGGTGGCGCACCGCATAGCGCACCTGCACCCGCTCGCCGGCCTTCAGCGCGCGCTGCAGGCGCTCGTATTCGGCCAGCGACCCCGGCTCGACGACGTCGCGCGAGACGGCGAGCGCGCCGTCGACGCCCGGCGTGCCGCCGCCCGGCGCGGCGTCGGCCGCGCGCGGCGCGGTGCGGCGCAGCCAGCCGCGCGACTCGTCGAACGTCGCCACGCCGACGCCGGCGGTGTCGACGAGGGCGCCGATCTCGAGCCGCGCGAGGTCGCGCTCGTC
>CALIDR010000135.1 GCA_938022295.1 uncultured Burkholderiaceae bacterium | reverse complement strand
GAGTGAATGGATGAAAAGGTCGAACCCCCTCGCGACCGAAGGCCGCGAAGGACAGAAACACTCAAGAAACGTCGAGCGGGGAATTCAAACCGGGCCGCCCGCTGCGGCGAGCCGCAGGGGGGGTGAAGCTGAACAGACCTTGTGAGAACGGTCTTGTGTATGTCTGTGCCGCGAGTATACCCCTATCGGCCCCCGGCTGCCCGACGCGCACGCGAGGCCCGCGCACGCACCTTGAAGCGGCGCACCACCTCGCGCCGTTCGAGCGCCGACAACGTGTCGCGCCGCAGTTCGCGCTGCAGCTTGTCGTAGTTCGCGATGCGTCGTGCATCCACCGCCTCGCGCACCGCGCAGCCGGGCTCGCCGTCGTGGCGGCAGTCGCGGAAGCGGCAGCACTCGGCGAGGGCCCCGATGTCGTCGAAGCTGGCGCGCAGCGCCTGCTCGTCGCCGTCCAGGCGCAGCGTGCGCAGTCCCGGCGTGTCGATCAGGCAGGCGCCGTGCGGCGTGAGGTGCAGCGTGCGTGCCGTCGTCGTGTGGCGGCCCCGCTCGTCGCCGGCGCGCACGCCGCCGGTGGCCTGCGCCCGTGAAGGATCGGCGCCGAGGCCCGCCAGCGCATTCGTCAGCGTGCTCTTGCCCACGCCGCTCGAGCCGAGCAGCACCAGCGTGCGGCCGCGCGCGAGCCAGGGCTGCAGTGCGGCGGCGCTGGCGGGGTCGCGGGCGTCGACGGCCACCACGTCCTCGCCGGGGCGCAGCCGCGCGCGCACCTGTGCAAGCCGCGAGGGCACGTCGGCCGCGAGGTCGGCTTTCGTCAGCACGACCACCGCGTCGACGCCGGCCATGCGCACGAACGCGAGGTAGCGCTCGAGCCGCCGCAGGTTGAAGTCGTGGCCGAGGCCGGTCGCGAGCAGCGCCGTGTCGACGTTGGCGGCGAGCGTCTGCCGGCCGCGGCCTTCGACGTCGCGCCTCGCGAGCAGTCCACGCCGCGCGACGAGGGCCACGGCCCAGCGCGCGCCGGCGACGTCGCCCGCGGTGAGCACCCAGTCGCCGACCGTGAGCGCGTCGTCGTCGCTGCGCAGCGCCGCGTGCAGTGCGGGCCACACGCGCGCCGGCGTCTCGGCGACGCCGTCGTGCAGCCGCACGCCGCTGCGCTGCACTTCGACGACGCGTGCGGCCGCGACGTGGGCCAGGCCGCGCGGCAGGGCGACGGTGGCGGCGCAGGCGTCGATGCGCCGCGACATCGCGGGCGACAGGCCGACGCGCCCGCCGTCGGGGCACAGCGCGTTCATGGCCTGCCTGCGGCGCGGTCGGCCGCCGCAAGGCGGGCGGCGCCGGCGTCGCGGGCCTGCGCCCGGGCGACGAGGACCCGCACGCACTCGCGGCGGGCGTCGCGGCCGGCGCGGGCCGGGCACGCCGCGACCGCCTCGCGCGCGGCGGGCGTGTCGCGCAGCCAGGGCTGCGCCGAGGCGGCGTGGAACGCCGCGCCGACGCCGAGCGTCGTCGCCGCGGCGGCGAAGAACGATACGGCGACGATCGCGGCACGGACGGCAAAGGACAGCAGAGGTTCGAGCATCGTGGGCATCCCGTGGGTGGGTCGTGTCGACGGCGGCGGTGCCGCGGCCGGGTTCGATGGGACAGGAAACGAGGTCGTGGACATGGTGGGTGCGAAGGGTTCGGTCGACGGCCATGCGCGCCGGTGCCGAAGCACGGGCGAGCACTGCCGGCCTGCACGCGGCAGGCGCGGTTCAACGAAGGGACCCTGTCGGCGCGCGTGGCGGACGCGGCGCGGTCATCGGCGCGGCGGTGCGCCGCGGCGTGTCGGGCGAAAGCTCAGCGGGACACGACCGGAGCGCGAACGCGGCGCCGGCCGGGCAGGTGCGTCAGGAGACGGCGGCCGACAGGAGGGGGCGGGGCAGCGCAGTCATCGTGCATCCTCCTGTGGTGATGGGTGGGGGGTGACTCGCCATCCGTCGGCGACGGCAGCGAAGGCGCGCACTTTGCGCGCGGCGCTGGGCGGTGTCAACCCCAGTGGGGGGGATCGTCGCGCCGCCGCGTCGGTCGTCGGACGTCAGTCGCGCGGCCGCGCGACGCGCAGCGCCTCGGCGAGCACGTCGCGGTCGCCGATGTGGTTGGCGAGCACCAGGATCAGGCGCGCGTTCATCGCCTCGCACGCCTCGTCGTCGAGGTCGCGCTGGCTGTCGATCAGCGCCTCGTAGAAGCCGTCGGGGTCGGCCAGGCGCGGTTCGCGGATCAGGGGCATCGTCGTCTCCTCGTCAGGCCGCGGCGTGGCCGGTCGCGCGCGCGAGCGCGGCCTCGATGTCAGCGGCTTCGAAGCCTCGCCAGCGCGCGGCCACGTGCTGGTCGGGGCGGATCAGGTAGACCGTGCCGGGACGGCCGTCGTAGCGGTCGGTGAGCACGCCGTCGACCTCGTGCAGATCGCTGCCCACGTGCAGCACGCGGGCGACGACGTCGCCGAAGCGCACGGCGCCCATCGCGGGCCGCCGCCCGAACGCGAGCAGCGTGAAACCCTCGCCGAGGTGCTCGAGCAGCCAACCGCGCCGCCCGTGCGCGAGCACCGGCGCGTCGGCACACACCGTGCCCGGGCGCATCGCGCCGCAGAAGTGCGCCTCGTCGGGCGTGTTCAGCGGCGACTGCAGGTACGGCGTCGGCGTCGACAGGCGGCCGCTGTTGACGAGCGGGCGCGCGAACGGCTCGTGTTTGGCGAGTGTCAGCACGGCGTCGCGGAAGCGCCGGCTGCCGCGGCTCTTCGGCGTGATGAAGTCGGTCGAGCGCGTCGAGGCGCGCAGGTTGTCGTCGGCGGCGAACGCGCGCTCGTCGTGGTAGCTGTCGAGCAGCGCCTCGGGGGCGCGGCCCTGCAGCACGAGCGCGAGCTTCCACGCCAGGTTGTCGACGTCCTGCACGCCGGTGTTGGCGCCGCGGGCGCCGAACGGCGAGACCTGGTGCGCCGCGTCGCCGGCGAACAGCACGCGGCCGTGGCGGAAGCGGTCGATGCGCCGGCACGCGAACTGGTAGATCGAGACCCACTCGAGCTCGAACTCGACGTCGTCGCCGAGTGCCGCGCGCACGCGCTGGCGCACGCGCTCGGGCTGCTTCTCGACCTCGGGGTCGGCGTCCCAGCCGAGCTGGAAGTCGACGCGCCAGACGTCGTCGGGCTGCTTGTGCAGCAGCACGCTCTGGCCGCGGTGGAACGGCGGGTCGAACCAGAAGCGGCGCTCGGCCGGCATGTCGCGCTTCATCACGACGTCGGCGATCAGGAAGCGGTCCTGGAAGAACTGGCCGGTGAACTCGGCGCCGACCATGCGCCGCAGCTCGCTGTTGGCGCCGTCGCAGGCGACGACCCACTGCGCCTCGGTGCGGAACACGCCGTCGGGCGTCTCGACCTGCAGCACGACGTGGTCGTCGGCCTGCGCGAGGCTCAGCACGCGGTGCCTCCAGCGCAGGTCGATGCGCGGGTGCGCCTGGCAGGCGGCGACGAGCATCTCCTCCAGGTGGTACTGCTGCAGGTTGACCATCGCCGGCATCTTGTGATGCGCTTCGGGCAGCAGGTCGAACGTGTAGACGAGCTCGTCGCGGAAGTAGACGCGGCCGAGCTTCCAGCTCACGCCGCGCTCGGCGAAGCGCTCGCCGAGCGTCGCGCCGTCGCCGAGCCCGCGCCCGATGCGGTCCCAGACCTCGAGCGGACGCTTGGCGTAGCACACCGCGCGCGAACCGACGCTGACGGTGTCGTTGTCGTCGAGGATCACGACGTCGAGTCCGCGGCGGGCGCAGTCGAGCGCGGCGGTGAGCCCGATCGGGCCCGCGCCGACGACGACGACCGGGTGGCGCCGCGCCTTGCCGCTCTTCTGCTCGTCGCTTTGCCGGTAGTCGAACTTCGGCCAGGTGTAGGTCTTCAGCATCGCGGCCTCCGGGCGGCTGGGGTCACTCGCCGGCGACGTCGGCGAACTCGCCTTCGTGCAGCCACGCGGCGTGGCGCGGCGCGCGCTTGGTGCGGCTCCACTCGTCGATCATCGCGTGCTTGACCTCGTCCAGGCGCCGGTACATCTCGGGCGTGCCGGTGGGCGCGGCGAGCTCGAGGCGGTGGCCGTTGGGGTCGAAGAAGTAGATCGACTTGAAGATCACGTGGTCGGTGACGCCGACGACGTCGATGCCGGCGGCCTCGAGCCTCGTCTTCGTCTTCTCGAGCGTGTCGACGCTGTCGACCTCGAACGCGATGTGCTGCACCCAGTCGGGCGTGTTCGGGTCGCGCCCCATCGGCGGCGAGTTCGGCAGCTCGAAGAACGCCAGCACGTTGCCGCCGCCGGCGTCGAGGAACAGGTGCATGTACGGGTCGGGCGCCTTCGTCGATGGCACGCGGTCCTCGGCGATCGCCAGGATCAGCTCCATGCCCAGGTGCTCGCGGTACCAGGCGACGGTCTCCTTCGCGTCGCGGCAGCGGTAGGCCACGTGGTGGATCTTGCGGACCAGCATCGTTCGTCTCCTCGGGTGGACCCAGATCGTAACGGTTGTTATGAATCGGGGCGGGAGTACTGCAGCGCCGTGGTCGGGTAATGGCTATGAAGCGAAGTCCTGATCGTCGCGGCGTTGCCCCGGGTTCGTCGCATCCGTTACCATTTGCGGCATGGACCTGCAGCGCTTCCTGCCCTATCGGCTGGCGGTGCTGGCCGACGCCGTCAGCCGCGCGATCGCCGACGTCTACCAGCAGCGCTTCGACCTCGGCCGCGACGAATGGCGCGTGCTGGCCGCGCTCGCCCAGGGGCCGATGAAGACGGCCGACGTGATCGCGAGCACGACGCTCGACAAGATGCAGGTCAGCCGCGCGGTGGCGCGGCTGGAGCAGCACGCGCTGATCGGCCGCGAGACCGACGAGGCCGACCGCCGCGCCCACGTGCTGCGGCTCACGCCCGCCGGCCGGGCGCTGTTCCGCCGCATCGCGCCGCTCGCGCAGGCGCGCGAGGCGTTCCTGCTCGAGGCGCTCGACGCCGACGAGCGGCGCGTGCTCGACCGCGCGCTCGACAAGCTGCGCGACCGCGCGCTGCTGCTCGAGCGCGCCGGGTGAATCCGCTTGGTCACGCCGCCGGCGATCGTCTTCGCCGACGACGCGCTCGTCGTCGCCGACAAGCCCGCCGGCCTGCTCGCCGTGCCCGGCCGCGGCCCGGCCAAGGCCGACTGCCTGTGGGCACGCGTGCGCCGCGAGTTCGCCGACGCGCTCGTCGTGCACCGGCTCGACGAGGCGACGTCGGGCCTGATGGTCTTCGCGCGCGGCGCAGCGGTGCAGCGCGCGCTGTCGATCGCGTTCGCGGCACGCGCGGTGCGCAAGGCCTACGTCGCCGTCGTCGCCGGCACGCCGGCGGCCGACCACGGCGAGATCGACCTGCCGCTCGTGGCCGACTGGCCGAACCGGCCGCGCCAGATCGTCGACGCCGCGCGGGGCAAGCCGTCGCTGACGCGCTGGCGCGTGCTCGCGCGCGGCGAAGGCACGGCGCGGCTCGCGCTCGAGCCGGTCACCGGCCGCTCGCACCAGCTGCGCGTGCACCTGGCCGCGCTCGGCCACCCGATCGTCGGCGACCGGCTGTACGCGCCGCCGGCGGTCGCCGCCGCGGCGCCGCGCCTGCTGCTGCACGCCAGTGCGCTCGCGTTCGCGCACCCGCTGCACGGCACGCCGGTCGACGTCGCCTCGGCGCCGGCGTTCTGACGCCGACGGGGAACCGCCGCGGCGGCCGGCGCTCACAATCCAGATTCCTGCTGCACGAGAGACGCCGTCATGACCGCGATCCGGCGCCGCACGTTCGCCTTCGCCGCCGGCAGCGCGCTCGTCGGCGCCCCTGCCTGGTGGCCGGCGCCGGTCGTCGCCGCCGCCGGCCTGCGGCCGACGCCGGCGCAGACTGAGGGGCCTTTCTACCCGCTCGACCTGCCCGACGACCACGATGCCGACCTGCTGCGCCACGGCGACCTGGTGACGACCGCGGGCGTGGCGGCCACCGTCGAGGGCCGCGTCGTCGACCTCGACGGGCGCGCCGTGCGCGGGGCCGTGATCGAGATCTGGCAGTGCGACGCCCACGGCGTCTACCACCACCCGGGC
>CALIDR010000134.1 GCA_938022295.1 uncultured Burkholderiaceae bacterium | reverse complement strand
CAGTCGCGCCGTGAAGGTGCGCACGAGCCAGCTCGCGGGCGGCAAGTACCGGCGGCTCGACGAGCCGGGGCTGTCGCGCGTGGCGGCCGACAAGGCCTACGCACACAGCGGGCTGCAGCCGGCGGACATCGACGTCGTCGAGCTGCACGACGCGACGTCGTTCTGCGAGATCTACCAGCTGGAGATGCTGCGCTTCTGCCCCGACGGGCAGGGCGGGCGATTCGTCGAGTCCGGCGCCACCGCGCTCGGCGGCCCGCTGCCGGTCAACGTCTCGGGCGGTCTCGTGTCGAAGGGCCATCCGGTGGGCGCCACGGGCCTGTCGATGGTCCACGAAGTGTGCCTGCAGCTGCGCGGCGAGGCGGGCGAACGGCAGGTGCGCGGCGCCGCGCTGGGGCTGATCGAGAACGGTGGCGGCGTGATGGGCTTCGACGAGGCGGCGTGCGCGGTGACGATCCTGGAGAAGTCGCGATGAGCGCCGCGATCGACTGGCGCCCCGACGACCCGGCCACGCTGGCCGATCCGTACCCGCTGTTCGCGCGCATGCGCGACGAGGACCCGTGCCACTGGAGCCCGCGCCTGAAGAGCTGGGTGCTGACGCGCTACGACGACGTCAAGCGCGTGTGCACCGACAAGGACCGGCTGTCGTCCGACCGGCTGCGGCCGTACTTCGCGTCGCTGCCGGGCACCGAGGCGCAGCGCATCGCCAACATCGTGCGCTACCTGTCGCTGTGGATGGTGTTCAAGGACCCGCCCGAGCACACGCGGCTGCGGCGGCTCGCCGGCAAGGTGTTCCACGCCAGGTCGATGCAGGCGATGCGCCCGCAAGTCGAGCAGATCGCCGGCTGGCTGCTCGACCGCCTCGACGGCCGTGACGAGTTCGACGCGATCGCCGAGTTCGCCGGTCCGCTGCCGTGCCTCGTGATCATGGCGATGCTCGGCGTGCCGCGCGACGCGCTCGGCGACGTGAAGCGCATGTCGGACGACATGGCGCTGTTCATCGGCTCGTCGCGCATCGCAGCCGAGAAGTACGACACCGCCGAGGGCGCGACGCGCGAGATGGCGGCCTTCTTCCGCGCGCTGATCGACGCGCGCCGTCGCGAGCCGCGCGACGACCTGCTCTCGGCGCTGGTGCACCTGCGCGACGACGACGGCGACCGCTTCAGCGACGACGAGCTGGTCGCCACCTGCATCATGCTGCTGTTCGCCGGCCACGAGACGACGACGAACCACATCGCCAACGGGCTGCTCGCGCTGATGCGGTTCCCGCAGCAGATGGCCGCGCTGCGCGCCGACCCGGGCCTCGCGCCGGCGGCGGTCGAGGAACTGCTGCGCTACGACGGCCCGTCGGGCGCGCAGGTGCGTATCGTCGCGCAGACGCACGAGCTGCACGGCCGGGTGCTCGAAGCCGGGCAGCGCGTCTTCATCATGCTCAACGCCGCCAACCGCGACCCGCGGGCCTACGACGAACCGGACCGCCTGGACCTCGCGCGCGACGGCGTTGCGCACCTGACGTTCGGTTACGGCCCGCACATCTGCCTCGGGTTCCCGCTCGCGCGCACCGAGGGCCAGGTCGCGTTCCCGCTGCTGCTCGACCGTTACCGCGAGATCGAGCCGGCCGTCGAGCAGCCGCAGTGGATCAACTCGCTCGTGTTCCGCGGCATGGTGTCGCTGCCGGTGCGGGTGCGTCGGGCATGACCGGCGAAGTGCTGCTGCAGGTCGACGACCTGCACCTGTCGTTCGGCGGCATCAAGGCGCTGGCCGGCGTCTCGCTCGCCGCCCGCGAAGGCGAAATCACCGCGGTGATCGGCCCGAACGGCGCCGGCAAGACGAGCCTGTTCAACGCGATCTCGGGCTTCTACCGCCCGCAACAAGGCCGCGTGCGCTTCGAGGGGCGCGACATCACGCACGAGCGCGCGCACCGCCGTGCCGCGCTCGGCCTGGCGCGCACGTTCCAGAACGTCGCGCTGTTCCGCGGCATGACCGTGCTCGACAACATCAAGCTCGGCGGCCACAGCCGGCTGGCCGCGAACCCGCTGTCGGCGATGTGGTATGTCGGGCCCGCGCGCCGCGAGGAGATGGCGCTGCGCCGCGAGATCGAGCGCGAGGTGATCGACTTCCTTGAGATCGACCACGTGCGCCACCAGCCCGTGGCCGCGCTGCCGTACGGGTTGCAGAAGCGCGTCGAGCTCGCGCGCGCGCTCGCGATGCAGCCCAAGGTGCTGATGCTCGACGAGCCGGTGGCCGGCATGAACCGGGAGGAGACCGAGGACATGGCGCGCTTCATCCTCGACATCCAGGAGGAGCGCGGCGTCACGGTGCTGCTGATCGAGCACGACATGGGCCTCGTGATGGACATCTCGAACCACGTCGTCGTGCTGAACTTCGGCGAGGTGATCGGCGAGGGCACGCCGGCCGAGGTGCGGGCACAGCCCGAAGTCGTGCGTGCCTACCTGGGCGACACGGCCGCCGTCGGCGTGGCTGCATGAACGCGGGCGGCTTCGACTGGATCGCGCTGCTCGAGTTCGGCGCGATCGGCGTGCTCTCGGGCGGCCTGCTCGCGCTGGTGGCGCTCGGGTTCGTGCTGATCTACAAGGGCACCGGCGTCATCAACTTCGCGATGGGCGAGTTCATGATGCTCGGCGCCTACTTCTTCTTCACCGCCAACGTGCTGTGGGGCCTGCCGCTGTGGCTCGCGCTGCCGGCCACGCTGGCCGCGGTCGCGCTGTGCGCGGCGCTCGTCGAGCGCGCGATCCTGCGCCCGCTCGCGGGCCAGCCGGTGATCTCGGTGCTGATGGCCACGATCGGGCTGGCCAGCGCGCTGCACGGTGGCGTCGAGGCGATCTGGAGCGGGCGCAACTACGAGATGCCGGCGCTGCTGCCGCGCAAGCCGTTCATCGTCGGCGACATCCTGATCCCGGGCCAGATCGTCTGGAGCTTCGGGCTCGCGGCGGTCATCATCACCGCGTTCACGCTGTACTTCCGCTACTCGAAGACCGGCATCGCGATGCGCGCCGCGGCGAGCGACCCGGTCACCGCCTACGTGCTCGGCATCGACGTGCGGCGCACGCAGCGGCTGACGTGGATGTTCGCGGGCATCGTCGGCGCGGTGGCGGGCATCGTCGTCGCGTCGATGACGAGCCTGTCGCCGGCACTCGGCACCGCCGCGCTAGGCGTGCTCGCGGTGATCATCCTCGGCGGCCTGGACAGCATCGCCGGCGCGATCGTCGCCGGGCTGATCATCGGGCTGCTGGAGAGCCTCACGGCGGCCTACCTCGGCGGCAAGGTGCGCGACATCGTGCCCTACGTCGTCGTGCTCGTGATCCTGCTGGTGCGCCCCTACGGCCTGTTCGGCACGCGGCAGATCGAGCGGCTCTAGCAAGGGGGAGGGGCGATGCGCATCGGCGACTTCCGCCAGACCTACGAGCACGACGAGGCTTTGTGGTCCACGCCGGTGGCCCGCGCATGGCTCGCGGTGCTGCTCGTCGCCCTTGCCCTGTTCCCGCTGGTCGGCGGCGCCTATCTCGTCGGCCTGGCGTGCGTGCTGGGCATCCACGTCATCGCCGCGGCGGGGCTGAACATCATGACCGGCTACACCGGGCTGATCTCGCTCGGCCACGCCGCCTTCATGGGCGTGGGCTGCTACACCGCGGCGTGGTTCGCGCAGCGCGGAGTGCCGTTCGTGTTCACGCTGCCGCTGGCCGGACTGTTCGCCGCCGCGCTGGGCGTCGTCGTCGGCACGCCGAGCCTGCGCATCAAGGGGCTGTACCTGGCGGTGGCCACGCTCGCGATGCAGTTCCTGATGGTCTTCGTGTTCCGCGAGTGGGAGTCGGTCACCGGCGGCGTGCGCGGGGTCAACGTCCCGCCGGCCAGCGTGTTCGGCTTCGATCTCGACACCGACCGGCGCGTGTACTACCTCATCGCGGCGTGCGCCGTCGTGCTGCTGATCGCGGCGCGCAACCTGTTCCGCACGCGCGTCGGGCGCGCCTTCATCGCGATCCGCGACAAGGACATCTCGGCCGAGGTGCTGGGGATCCACCTGCTGCGCTACAAGCTCAGCGCGTTCGCGATCGGGGCGTTCTACGCCGGCGTCGCCGGCGCGCTGCTGGGCTACTACTACCGCGCGATGACGCCGGAGTACTTCACGCTGCAGCTGTCGATCTTCTACCTCGCGGCGATCATCGTCGGCGGGCTCGGCAGCACGCTCGGCAGCATCCTCGGTGCGGTGTTCATGACGTTGGTGCCCGAGGCGTTGCGCGCCGGCGTCAGCCTCGTCTCGCACTGGGCGCCGCGCGCCGTCGAGATCCTGTCGCCGGTCCAGCAGGTCGTCTTCGGCCTGCTGATCATCGGCTTCCTCGTCTTCGAGCCGCACGGGCTGCTCGAGATCTGGCGCCGCATCCGGCGCTTCTTCCACCTGTGGCCCTTCCGGGCCTGACCCTGCCTCACCACCGAAGGAGACAGACCATGAGCGACACCCACCGTCCCGCCGCCGACCCGTCCCGTCGTCGCCTCGTCCAGGCGGGGCTGGGGGCGGCAGGGCTCTGCGCGCTGCCGTGGGCGCCGGCGATCGCGCAAGGCGGCGAGATCGTGTTCGGCGCCGCGCCGCCGATCACCGGCGTGTTCGCGTTCGCCGGCGTCGGGCTGCACCAGGGGCTGGGCGACTACTGCGAGTGGCGCAACGCGAGCGGCGGCATCGCGGGGCGCCGCATCCGCTACGTCGCCGAGGACTCGGGGTACAAGATGGACCAGGCGATGAGCGTGTTCAAGAAGATCATGGCCGCGCACAGCCCGCCGGCGTTCTACGGCGACTCCACGGCCTGGGCCAAGGCCGCCGCCGAGGAGGTCAGCCGCCTCGGCACGACGATCACCAGCAGCCCGTCGTTCGCTTCCGACCTCGCCGACCCGGCGCGCGTGCCGTACTACTTCATGGCCGGGCCGAGCTACGCGGCGATGATCGCGATCCTGCTCGAGTACATCAACGGCACCGCGCGCGGGGCGACGAAGCCGTCGGTCGCGCTGGTCTACAGCGACACCGAGTTCGGCCGCGACCCGATCGCGGCGGGCAAGGCGCACGCGCAGAAGCTGGGTATCCCGGTCGTGATGGAGATCGTGACCAAGCCCGGCGCGGTCGACGTCTCGGCCGAGGTCGCGCGGCTGCGCCGCGCCCGGCCCGACTTCGTGATCTTCCACGGCTACGTGCTGGCGCCGATCCCCGAGTTCATCAAGCAGATGCGCGAGGCGGGCATGGACGCCAAGCCGATGGGCACCATCTGGAGCATGGACAAGACGACGGTCGACGCGATGGGTGCCGCCGGCGAAGGATGGATGGGCGTGATGCCGTACCGCTACAGCTACGACACCGCTGGCGCACCGACGATGCAGACGATCCGCGACTTCGCCGCCAAGGCGCGTCCGAACATGGCCTACGTGCCGATCTTCTACACCCACGGCTGGCTCGTCGGCTCGATCTTCGCCGAGACGATCGAACGCTGCCTGAAGGCCAATCAGCCGCTCACCGGCCCGAACCTGAAGGCGGCACTCGAGTCGATCGAGAACTGGGACACCGGCGGGATCGTCGGCGTGCCGGTGTCGCTGAGGACGCACCACATCCCGATCGGCCGCATCTACGCCTACGACGCGGCGAGCAAGCTGCTGCAGCCCGCCAGCGACTGGATCCGCACGACCTGAGCATGGTCGCCGCCCGCACCGCCGCGACGATCCCGCCCGGTGTCGGCGACGTGCCTGCGCTGACGGTGGACAACATCGAGGTCGTCTACCACCACACCGTGCAGGTCCTGCGCGGGCTCTCGCTCGCGGTGCCGCAGGGGCAGATCGTCGCGCTGCTCGGCAGCAACGGCGCGGGCAAGACGACGACGCTGAAGGCGATCTCCGGGCTGCTGCCGCTCGAGGTCGGCGAGCTGCGCAGCGGGGCGATCCGCTTCCGCGGCGAGCGCATCGACGCGGTCGAGCCGCACCTGCTCGCGCGCCGCGGCATCGCGCACGTGCGCGAGGGCCGCCACGTGTTCGAGGACCTCACCGTCGAGGAGAACCTGGTGGCCGCCGGCAACGCGCTGATCGGGCGCGGCGGGGAGCCCGATCCCGCGCTGATCTACGACTACTTCCCGCGCCTGGCCGAGCGCCGCGGGCAGCGCGCCGGCTACCTCTCGGGCGGCGAGCAGCAGATGCTCGCGATCGGCCGCGCGCTGCTCGGCAAGCCGGCGTTGATGCTGCTCGACGAGCCCTCGCTCGGCCTCGCGCCGCTGGTGGTGCAGGCGATCTTCGACATCGTCGCGCGCATCAACCGCGAGCAGGGCGTCGCGATGCTGCTCGTCGAGCAGAACGCGATGGCGGCGTTCGGCATCGCGCAGTACGGCTACATCATGGAGAGCGGCCGCATCGTCATCGACGGGCCGACCGAGCGGCTGGTGCGCGACCCCGACGTGCAGCGCTTCTACCTCGGCTACGGCGACGGCGCGCAGGGCCTCGCGAGCTTCCGGCACGTGAAGCACTACAAGCGGCGCAAGAGGTGGCTGAGTTGAGCGGGCCGGCCGACCTCGGCGCGCTGACGCTGCCGCAGCAGCTGCGCCACTGGGCCCGCGTGCGTCCGGACGCCGTCGCGCTGCGGCAGAAGGACTACGGCATCTGGGAGCCCTACACGTGGGCGCGCTACGAGGCCGCGGCGCGCCACTTCGGGCTCGGTCTCGTCAAGCTCGGGCTGCCGCGCGGCGGGCACTGCGCGATCATCAGCGAGAACCGCAAGGAATGGGTGTTCGCGCAGCTCGGCTGCGGCATGGTCGGCGCCGTCACGGTGGGCGTGTACCCGACCTCGCCGGCAGCCGAGGTCGAGTACCTGCTGCAGGCCTCCGACGCGCGCGTCGTCGTCTGCGAAGACCAGGAGCAGCTCGACAAGGTGCTCGAGGTGCGGCCGCGGCTGCCGATGCTGACCCATCTGGTCGTGATCGACCCACGCGGCCTGCGCCACTACCACGTCGACGACCTGCTGACGTTCGAGGAGGTCGCGGCGCTCGGGCAGGCGTTCGAGCACGAGCGCCCGCGCGTCGTCGAGGAATGCCTGGACCGGCAGAGCATGGACGACGTGGCGCTGATGATCTTCACCAGCGGCTCGACCGGCCGGCCGAAGGCGGCGATGATCAGCTACGGCAACATCGCCGCGATGGCCGCCGGCACCGATGCGATCTACCGCTGCACGCCGGCCGACTCGACGGTGTCGTACCTGCCGCTGTGCCACGTCGCCGAGCAGATCTACACGGTCTACCTGCCGCTGCGCGCTGGCTCGGTGGTCAACTTCGCCGAGAGCCTGCGCACCGTGCCGGGCGACCTGCGCGAGATCGCGCCGACGCTGTTCCTCGGCGTGCCGCGCATCTGGGAGAAGCTGCACGCGTCGATCGAGATCAAGATCCGCGAGACCGGGGGCCTGCGCCGGCGGCTTTACGAGCGCGCGCTCGCCGCCACGCTGCCGTTTGCCGACGTGCCGCGCGAGCGGTGGTCGGTCGCGCAGCGTCTCGTGCACGCCGCGTGGTACTGGGTCGTGCTGCGCGCGCTGAACAACTTCATCGGCCTGCGCCGCTGCCGCCTCGCGCTGTCGGGCGCGGCGCCGATCGCGCCGGACATGCTGCGCTTCTTCCGCGCGCTGGGGGTGCCGATCCGCGAGGGCTACGGCATGACGGAGACCGCCGGAGTCGTCACGGTGCAGCGCAGCGCGGCGTCGCCGGTGGGCACGGTGGGCGCGCCGATCCCGGGCGTCGAGGTGCGGCTGGCCGATGACGGCGAGCTGCTCGTGCGCGGGCCGACGGTGTTCAAGGGCTACTACCGCAACGAGGCGGCCACGCGCGAGGTGATCGACCCCGAAGGCTGGCTGCACACGGGCGACGTGGCCGTCGTCGTCCCGGGGCCCGAGGGCGACGAGATCCGCATCGTCGACCGCAAGAAGGACATCATGATCACCGCCGGCGGCAAGAACATCACGCCCAGCGAAATCGAGAACGCGCTGAAGTTCAGTGCCTACGTCAAGGAGGCGATCGTCGTTGCCGACCGGCGGCCGTTCGTCGCGGCGCTGATCCAGATCGACCACGACACCGTCGGCAAGTGGGCCGAGGAGCACGGCATCGCGTATACGCACTTCCGCAGCCTGGCCGAGCACCCGCGCGTGCGCGAACTCGTGCAGGCCGAGGTCGACCGCGTCAACGCGCGCATGCCGCAGGTGCAGCAGGTGCGCAGGTTCCACCTCCTGACCAAGGAGCTCGATCACGACGACGGCGAGGTCACCGCGACGATGAAGATCAAGCGCAAGAGCATCGCGCAGAAGTACGCCGACGCGATCGAGGCAATGTACGGCACGGGCAGGCCGACGGAGAAGGAGACCGCATGAACCCGATCCGCTTCGACGGCCGCGTGGCCGTCGTCACCGGCGCCGGCGGCGGGCTCGGCCGTGCGCACGCGCTGCTGCTGGCCGCGCGCGGCGCGGCGGTGGTCGTCAACGACCTCGGCGGCAGCGTCGACGGCGGCGGCGGCAGCCACGCGGCGGCGCAGCGCGTCGCCGACGAGATCGCGGCCGCCGGCGGCCGCGCTGCGGCGAGCTTCGACGACATCGCGACGCCGGATGGCGCGCAGCGACTGGTCGACGGCGCGCTTGCCGCGTTCGGCCGCGTCGACATCCTGGTCAACAACGCCGGCATCCTGCGCGACAAGACGTTGGCCAAGATGGCACCGGCCGACTTCGAGGCCGTCGTGCGCGTGCACCTGCTCGGCTCGGCGTGGTGCTCGCGCGCCGTGCTGCCGGTGATGCAGCAGCAGCAGTACGGGCGCATCGTGATGACGACGTCGGCCGCCGGGCTGTACGGCAATTTCGGCCAGAGCAACTACGGCGCGGCGAAGATGGGCGTCGTCGGGCTGATGAACACGCTCAAGCACGAGGGTGCGAAGTTCGGCATCCGCGTCAACACGATCGCGCCGGTGGCGCTGACGCGCATGACCGAGGGGCTGCCGTTCGCGCGCCTGCTCGCCGAGGCGAGCCCCGAGCGCGTCGCGGCGGGCGTCGCCTACCTGGCCAGCGAGGCGTGCGAGGCCAACGGCTGCATCCTCGCTGCCGGCGCCGGCTACTTCTCGACGGTGCACGTGGTCGAGGCCGCCGGGGTGCATGCCGCGGTGGACGATGTCACGCCCGAGTTCGTCGCCGCGCACTGGGCGCGCATCGCCGACCGCACCGGCGCGCGGCCGTTCGACAGCGCCGGCGACGCGCTGCTCGGCGCGTTCGGCCGGGCCGGGCCATGACGGCGCGCGCGGCATTCGGCGCGCCGGCCGCGTCGCCTCACGCGACGGCGAGAACCCAGGCGCGCAACCGCCACGCCGCGCTGCTCGAGGCCGCGGCGCACGTGTTCCGCCGCCGCGGCTACGCGCTGACGACGATGCGCGACATCGCCGGGGCCACCGGGATGACGGCAGGCTCGATCTACTACCACTACCCGTCGAAGGGCGACCTGCTGCTGGCCGTCTACGCCGAGGGCGTGCGCCGCGTGGGCGAGGCGTTCGACGCCGCGGTCGCGCGGCCCGGCGATGCGTGGACGCGGCTGCGGCGCGGCGTGACGGCGCACCTGCGGATGATGGCGGGGCTGGCCCCCGGTGACGCGCCGTTCGCCGGCGTGTTCGTGCAGGTGCAGCCGCACGACTTCCCGCCCGAGCACCACGACGCGCTGATCGCGCTGCGCAACGGCTACGAGGCCAAGTTCCGTGCGCTGATCGACGCGCTGCCGCTGCGCCGAGGCGTCGACCGCACGCTGCTGCGGCTGCAGCTGATCGGCGCGCTCAACCACGTGCCGACGTGGTACCGGCCGGGCGGCGCGCGTTCGCTGGAGGCCATCGCGGCGGCGATGGTGCGCAGCCTGCAGGCCGGCGTCGGCCCGCGCGTCGTGCCGCCACGCGGCTTCGGGGCGAGGCGCGGGTGAGCTTCGACCCGCAGGCGCTGCTGCGGCGCGAACTGCCGACGGTGCGGCAGCGCTACGAGCCGCGCGACACGATCCTCTACGCCCTTGGCGTCGGCGCGGGGCAAGGCCGCGACGCGTGGGACGAGCGGCACCTGCGCTTCGTTTACGAGTCCCGGCTGCAGGCGCTGCCGACGATGTGCGCGATGCTCGGCGACCCTGGCTTCTGGATGCGCGACGCCGACACCGGCCTCGACGGGACGCAGCTCGTCCACGCCGAGGAAGAGATGCAGTGGCCCGGCGTGCTGCCGCCGGGCGGCGACGTCACGGGCCACAACCGCGTCGCGAGCGTCGAGGACCGCGGACCTGCGCGCGGCGCGCTGTTCGTCGTCGAGCGCGAGCTGCGCGACAGCGCGAGCGGCCAGACGCTGTCGCGTTCGCGCACGACGGTGCTCGCGCGCGGCAACGGCGGCTTCAGCGGGGCCGGCTTTCCACTGCAGCGGTTCGGCGACGCGGCGGCGCCGCCGCTGCCCGCGCTGCCCGCGCGGCCTGCCGACCGCACGGTGCGCCGCGCCACCGTGACGAACCAGCCGCTGCTGTACCGGCTCAGCGCCGATCCGAACCCGCTGCACGTCGACCCCGCCGTCGCGCACCGCGCCGGGTTCGAGCGCCCGATCATGCACGGCATGTGCACGTTCGGTCTGCTCGGGCTGCTGATCGTGCAGGAGTTCTGCGGCTTCGAGGCGGCGCGCCTCGCCGCGCTGCGCGCGCGCTTCACGGCACCGCTGTACCCCGGCGAGACGCTCGACGTCGAGTTCTGGCACGACGCCGGCACGGTGCGCTTCCGCGCGACGGCCGCCGAGCGGGGCGCCGTCGTGCTCGACCTCGGACACGCACGCATCCGCGACGACGATCCAGTCCCAGCGACATTCCGAGACCCGCCATGAGCGACCTGTATCCGCCGACGCCCCCGCTCGACAGCGCCGAGCACCGCGCCTTCCGCGACACCGTGCGCCGCTTCGTCGCCGATGAGATCACGCCGCACCATGCCGACTGGGAGCGCGCCGGCCAGGTGCCGCGCGCGCTGTGGCGGCGTGCCGGCGAGCTCGGGCTGCTGTGCCTGACGGTGCCCGAGGCCTACGGCGGCGCCGGCGTCGACTTCGGGTTCAGCGCCATCGTCGTCGAGGAGATGGCCCGCGCCGGCGCCACCGGCCCGCTGTTCTACCTGCACTCCGACATCGTCGCGCCGTACCTGCTGCACTACGGCAGCGAGGCGCACAAGCGCGAGTGGCTGCCGCGCATGGCGCGCGGCGAGGTGATCGGCGCGATCGGGATGACCGAACCCGAAGCCGGCAGCGACCTGGCCTCGATCCACACGCGTGCCGAGGCCGACGGCGATCACTGGCGCATCAACGGCCGCAAGATCTTCATCTCGAACGGCCAGCTCGCCGATCTCGTGCTGCTCGCCGCCAAGACCGACCCGACGCGCGGCGCCGGCGGCGTGAGCCTGCTGCTCGTCGACGCCGACCGCCCGGGCTTCGTGCGCGGGCGGCGGCTCGACAAGCTCGGCATGCACGCGCAGGACACGTCGGAGCTGTTCTTCGACGACCTGCGCGTGCCGCGCGACCGGCTGCTCGGCGAGCCCGGGGCGGGGTTCCGCTACATGATGGCCGAACTGCCGCAGGAGCGGCTGCTCGTCGCGATCACCGCCGTGGCGGCGATGGAGGCCGCCGTCGAGTGGACGCGCGATCACGTGCGGCAGCGGCACGCGTTCGGCGCGCCGCTGGCCGACAAGCAGGTCGTCCGTCACCGGCTGGCCGACCTGCATGCCACGACGCTCGTCGCGCGCAGCTTCCTGAACGACTGCCTGGCCAGGCACATCGCCGGCGGGCTCGACACCGCGACCGCGTCGGTGGCCAAGTTCTGGTGCACCGAGATGCAGTTTTCGGTGCTCGACCAGTGCCTGCAGCTGTTCGGTGGCTACGGCTACATGCGCGAGTACCCGATCGCGCGCGCCTGGGCCGACGCGCGCGTGCAGCGCATCTACGGCGGCACGACCGAGATCATGAAGGAGATCGTCGCACGCAGCCTGCTCGGCCGTGAAACGCCGGCAGCCGGCTCGCGATGACATGCACGCCCCATGTAGACGACGTTGCTGATGTCGCGATGAGTGGAGGTCATGCCCACCGCAGGCCGTGGAGAACGTCCAGGGCGAAAAGCCTGAGAGTCCAACGCCGTCGGCCGTCGCGTCGTCGAGGACGACGGGCGCGATCCAGGGCAGGCTCTGCGGGACGCGGAGATCCTGCATGCCCTGCAGGCCAGGAGGTTCGGCGAGCTGACGGTTGCCGGCGCAGCGAGCATGGCTGGCGACGAACTCGTGGAACGCGAGGGCGTGGCCGCGCTGGGGCGGCTGCTGACCGTCGCCGGCGGCTTCTCGGGACAGTCCCGGTACATGGCGATGTTCCTCCTCGGCCTGTACAACGGCCAGCGTTTCCCGTTCGATCTCACGCGACTGCGGGCCGTCGACGAAGCGCTGTTCGACG
>CALIDR010000133.1 GCA_938022295.1 uncultured Burkholderiaceae bacterium | reverse complement strand
CAGTCGAGCACGTGGTTGTTCGCGAGCGTGCAGACGTCGACGCGCGCCGCCGTCAGCACTTCGACGTTGCGCGGGTGCATCCGGTAGTGGATGCCCTTGTGCGGCCACGGCTGCCCGCCGGCGGTGACGGCCGTCTCCAGGTTGACGATGCGCGCGTCGACGTCGGCCGCCAGCAGCGCCGCCAGCGCGTCGCCCCACGGCTCGTGCGGCGCCAGCGGCGCACCGACCGGCCCGTGGACGTCTTCGGCCAGCCGCAGGTACTCGCGCGCGTCGCGCACCACCGGCTCGAACAGCTCGGGCGGCGCGTGGTGGCGCAGCGCCTGGTCGACGCCGCGGCCGGTCATCACGTCGCCGGCGAGCAGCAGCACGACGGCGCCGGCGGGCGTCATCGGCGGGGCATCAGGGCGCGTGGTGGCGCCCGAGGCTCACCCGCTTGGCCTGCATCCCCTCGCCGGCCGGCTCGGCGATGAACTGCACCGCGGTGCCGACGTCGACGCGGTCGAAGTGGCCGCCGGCGACGTTGTCGCGGCCGAAGTAGTACTCCTGCCCGTCGGGCGTGCGGATGAAGCCGAAGCCGCCGTCGGCGTCGAGGCGCACGACTTCGCCGTGCAGCTCGCGCGGGTGCTCCTTCTCGAAGCCGCGGCGCTGGCGCACGGCGTCCTCGAGCTGGCGCTTCATCGCGTCGAACGCGTCGCGCAGCGCGACGTAGACGTCCTCGTGCCGCACGCGGTCGACGACGAGCTCGCGCCCGGGCAGCGTCAGGTCGATGCGCACGCCGAACGGGTGGCCCTGGTGCTTGTGCTTCTGCTCGAGGTCGATCACGACGCGGCACGACATGATGTCGCCGCTCAGGTGCTCGAGGTGCGCGAGCTTGTCGCGCACCGCCGCCTCGACCGCGTCGGAGCGTTCGAAGCCGTGGAAGACGATCTGGGGCTGGAGTTTCATCGGGCTCTCCTCTGGCAACGGGCCAAGTCTGCCGCCGGTCGACCGCGCTCGACCTGACCTCGGTCAAGACCGGCGGTCAGCGCATCGTCCGCGCGAGCAGTGGCCGCAGCGCGCCGAGCGGCCGCGTGTTGAGCACGTCGGCCGCCTCGAGCCAGCCGCGCCTGGCCTGGCCGATGCCGTGGCGCAGCGAATCGAAGTCGGCCGTCGAATGGGCGTCGGAGTCGACCGCCACCAGCACGCCCTCGTCCTTCGCCATCCGGCACGCGGTGTCGACGAGGTCGAGCCGCTGCGGCTGCGCGTTCAGTTCGACGAAGCAGCCGCGCTGCTTCGCGTGGCGCAGGATGCGCGCGAGGTCGATCTCGCTCGCGCCGCGCTCGCCGAGCAGCCGGCCCGTGGGGTGGGCGAGGATCGTGAAGCAGCGCGCGTCCATCGCGCCCAGCACGCGGTCGGTCTGCTTCTCGCGCGCCAGGTTCAGCCGCGAGTGCACCGCGCCGACGACGAGGTCCAGCCGCTGCAGGATCTCGTCGGGCAGGTCGAGCCGCCCGTCGGCGAGGATGTCGACCTCGATCCCCTTGAGCAGCACGAGCCCGGCCTGCTCCGCGCGCAGCCGCGCGTTCAGGCGGTCGATGCGCCCGATCTGCGCCTCGAGCCGCTTCGCGTCGAGCCCGTGCGCCACCGCCAGGCGCGCCGAGTGGTCGGTGACCGCGAGGTACTCGAAGCCGCGCGCGCGGGCCGCGGCGGCCATCGCCTCGAGCGGGTCGCGGCCGTCGCTGTCGGTCGTGTGCGCGTGCAGGTCGCCGCGCAGGTCGGCGGCTTCGACGAGCTTCGGCAGCCGCCCGGCCTGCGCAGCCTCGATCTCGCCGCGGTCCTCGCGCAGCTCGGGGGCGATGAACGGCAGCCCGACCGCGGCGTAGACCGAGGCCTCGGTGTCGCCGGCCACGCGCTGCTCGCCGCGGAACACGCCGTATTCGTTGATCTTCAGGCCGCGGTCCTGCGCCAGGCGGCGCAGCGCGATGTTGTGCGCCTTCGAGCCGGTGAAGTAGACGAGCGCGGCGCCGAACTCCGCCGCCGGCACGACACGCAGGTCCACCTGCAGGCCGCTGGCGAGCACCACGCTCGCGCGCGTGCGGCCCTTCGCCAGCACCCGGCGCACCTGCGGCAGCGTCGTGAGGCGCTCCATCACGCCGCTGCGCCCGCGCACCGTCACGAGCAGGTCGAGGTCGCCGACGGTGTCGCGCCGCCGGCGCAGACTGCCCGCGGGCACACCGCGGTCGACGCCCGGCACCGCGGCGAGCGCGGCGACGAGCGCGTCGGCGACCGGCTCGGCGAGCGCGATCGACACCCGCCCGGCGTCCACCGCGGCGGGCGCGGCCGCCGGGGCGGCCACAGCCTGCAGGATCGCCTGTTCCGTCTTCGGCCCGAAGCCGGGGATGGCGCGGATGCGGCCGGCGCGCGCCGCGGCGGCGAGGTCGTCGACGGTGTGCACGCCGAGCTCGTGGTGCAGCGCGCGCACGCGCTTCGGCCCGAGCCCGGGCACCTTCAGCAGCGCCGTGATGCCCGGCGGCAGCTCGCCGCGCAGCCGCTCGAGCAGCGCGCAGCGGCCGGTGGCGACGATCTCGGCGATCTTGCCCGCCAGGTCGGCGCCGATGCCCGGCAGCGCGTCGAGATCGGCCCCCTGCGCGACGAGGTCCGCCAGCGGCTTGCCCAGGCCGGTGACGGTGCGCGCGGCGTTGCGGTAGGCGCGGATGCGAAACGGGTTCGCGTCCTCGACTTCGAGCAGGTCGGCGATCTCGTCGAACGCCGCGGCGACTTCGGCGTTCGTCACCGCCGGTGCTGGTGGCGGCGTGGCGGCGGCGCGCGCCTTCGTCATGGCCCCAGGTCTTCCGACGCGGCGACGACGGCGCCGCGTTGCTGCATCGCGGCCAGCGCGCGTTCGCCGTCGCCCGGGTTGACGTCGACCGCCGCCACGCCGTCGCGCAGCACGACGACCGCGTAGCCGAGCGCGAGCGCGTCATTGACGCTCGCCTGCACGCAGTAGTCGGTCGCGAGCCCCCCGACGACGAGCCGCCGCACGCCGAGCGCCTGCAGCCGGGCGTGCAGGTCGGTGCCGTCGAACGCCGAGTAGGCGTCGCGCGCCGCGGTGGTCGCCTTCGAGATCACGGCAGTGCCCGCGGGCAGCCGCAGCGCGGCGGCGAACTCGGCGCCCGCGGTGCCGGCAACGCAGTGCGGCGGCCAGGGCCCGCCCTGGGCGCGGAACGAGCAGTGGTCGGCCGGGTGCCAGTCGCGCGACGCGAACACCGGCAGGCCGCGCCCCGCGAAGCGCTCAAGGGCGCGGTTCAGCGGCGTCAGCACGGCGTCGCCGGCCGGCACGGCCAGGCTGCCGCCGGGCAGGAAGTCGTTCTGCACGTCGACGACGAGCAGCGCGTCGCCGGCGGCAGGCGCTGCGGGCAGGACATCGGCCATCGGGCACCCCGTGTCGCGGCCGGCCTCGGCCGCCAGGCGCAAAGCCTGCGCAAGCGGCGCGGGGCGCGCCTTGACGCAGCGCAAGGCGGCGACGCATTGCCTACACTGGGTGCGATCCGGATGCCGCCGCCGTCGCCATGCCGCTGTCGATCCACGCCGTCGTCGAGGCCCTCGGCGCGAATGCCGCCCTTCCGTTCGCCGTCACGCTGCCCGACGGCACCCGTCTGCAGCACGGCGACGCCGCGCCGGCGTTCACGCTGCACCTGCGCACCGAGTCCGCGGTGCTCGCCACCGTCGCGCGCGGCCACATCGGGCTGCTCGAGGCCTACTTCGACCAGGACGTCGACGTCGACGGCGACTTCCACGCCGCGATGGCGGTCGGGCTGGCCAGCGGCCTCGACCAGCAGCCGAACCCGCTGCTGGCCGCCGAGAACCGCTGGCACGAGCTGAGGCACTCCAACCGCGACCCGGCGCGGGCCAAGGCCAACGCCCGCTTCCACTACGGGCTCGGCGAGGCGTTCTACCGCCTGTGGCTCGACGATCCGCTGAAGATGTACACCTGCGCCTACTGGCCCGAGGGCACGGCGACGCTCGAGGAAGCGCAGCGGCGCAAGATCGACCACGTGATCCGCAAGATCCGCCTCGCGCCGGGCGAGCGCTTCGTCGACGTCGGCTGCGGCTTCGGCGGTTTCATGTTCCGCGCCTGGGACACCGTCGGCGCGCTCGGCACCGGCGTCAACACGACGACGGAACAGGTCGACTGGCTGCGCGCCGAGATCGGGCGCCGCGGCCTGGCCGACCGGCTCGCGGTGCGCGAGGCCGACTTCCGCGACGTCGACGTCCCCTACGACAAGGTGGTCTCGATCGGCACGCTCGAGCACGCCGGCCGCGACCAGCTCGCCGAGGTCGTGAAGGCGCACGCCGACTTCCTGAAGCCCGGCGGGCTCGGCATGCTGCACTTCATCGGCCACGTCGGCCGCTACGACACCGAGCTGTTCATCCGCAAGCACGTCTTCCCCGGCGGCTGGATCCCGAGCCTGGCCGACGTCGTCGTCGAGATGGAGCGCTGCGGCCTCGAGGTGTTCGACGTCGAGAACCTGCGCCGCCACTACGCGCTGACGCTCGACGCCTGGGCCGAGCGCTTCGAACGCCGCTGGAGCGAGATCCACGCGCTGGACCCGCAGCGCTTCGACGAGCGCTTCCGCCGCATCTGGCGCACGTACCTCGTCGGCTGTGCCGAGATGTTCCGCGCGCCCACCGGCTACACGCACCTGTGGCAGATCGTGTTCGCCAAGGGACGCATCACGCGCGAGAGCTACCCGATGAGCCGCGCGCACCTCTACGCCGGCGCGCATGGCGGCGGCTGAAGCCCACGCCGCGCACGCCCGACGGCTGGCGCGCCTGCGCGCCACGCTGGCGGCCGGGGATGCGCACGCCCCGCTCGGGCTCGCCAAGCGCACGTCGAACCTGTTCCGCGACCGCGACGAAGGCGGCAAGCACCGGCTCGACCTCGGCGAGTTCGACCACGTGCTCGAGGTCGATGCGCGCGCCGGCTGGCTCGACGCCGAAGGCCTCGCGACCTACGAGGCGCTCGTCGACGCGACGCTGCCGCACGGCGTGATGCCCGCCGTCGTGCCGCAGCTGAAGACGATCACGATCGGCGGCGCCGCCGCCGGCGTGGGCATCGAGGCCACCTCGTTCCGCGAAGGGCTCGTACACGACACGCTGCTCGAGATCGAGGTGCTGCTGCCCGGCGGCGACGTCGTCACCGCCGCCCCCGACAACGCGCACCGCGACCTGTTCTACGGCTTCCCGAACTCGTACGGCACGCTCGGCTACGCGCTGCGGCTGAAGGCGCGCACGCGGCCGGTGAAGCCGTTCGTGCGCGTCGAGCACCGGCGCTTCGCCGCCGCCGACGCGTTCTTCGCCGCCCTCGACGCGGCGTGCGACGACCCCGCGGCCGACTTCGTCGACGGCGTCGTGTTCGCCGCCGACGACCTCGTGCTCAACGTCGCCTCGTTCGTCGAGGAGGCGCCGCCGCCGAGGGACTACACGTTCGAGCGCATCTACTACCGCTCGCTGCGAGAACGGACGCTCGACCACCTGACCGCGCTCGGCTACCTCTGGCGCTGGGACACCGACTGGTTCTGGTGCTCGAAGAACGTCGGCGCGCAGGTGCCGCTGGTGCGCCGCGCGCTCGGCCGCGAGCGGCTGAACTCGCGCACCTACACCCGGCTGATGCGGCTCAACGCGCGGCTGGGCCTGACGCGGCGCTGGGCGCGGCTGCTCGGCCGCTTCCCCGAGTCGGTGATCCAGGACGTGGACCTGCCGCTGCCGCGCGCGGCCGAGTTCCTCGCCTTCCTGCTCGCCGAGATCGGCATCGTGCCGGTGTGGGTGTGCCCGATCCGTCCGGCCGACCCGCGGCACGCGTTCACGCTGTACCCGCTGCAGCCGGGGGTGCGCTACGTCAACTTCGGCTTCTGGGACGTCGTCGAGCCGCGCGAGCCGCACCCGCCGGGGCACTTCAACCGCCTCGTCGAGCAGCGCGTGATCGCGCTCGGCGGCATCAAGTCGCTGTACTCTGACAGCTTCTTCAGCCGCGACGAGTTCGACCGTGCCTACGCGATGGACCGCTACCGCGCGCTGAAGGCGCGCTACGACCCCGAGGGCCGGGCACTGGACCTGTACGACAAGTGCGTCCTCAGGCGCTGAGCGGGCGCGCCGCCGGCGCCTCGACGCCCGGCGCGCCGGGCCGGCGCGGCCGCACGCGCCACAGCAGGAACACCACGATCGCGAAGTTCAACGCGTTCCAGGCGATGCCGTTGACGAACGCGGCGTCGTAGCTGCCGGTGAGGTCGAACACCTTGCCCGACATCCAGCCGCCGAGCGCCATGCCCAGCAGCGTGCTAGTCAGCACCGCGCCGACGCGCACGCCGGCCTCGCGCGGCGGGAAGTGCTCGCGCACGATGATCGCGTAGCTCGGCACGATGCCGCCCTGGAACAGCCCGAACAGCGCCGAGATCACGTACAGCGACACGAGGCCGTCGAACGGCAGGAACAGCAGCAGCGCCAGCCCCTGCAGCGCCGAGCCGAGCAGCAGCGTGCGCAGGCCGCCGATGCGGTCGCAGATCCAGCCCGAGATGAGGCGGCTGGCGATGCCGAAGGCGAGCATCAGCGACAGCATCTGCGCGCCGCGCGCGGCGCCGTAGCCGAGGTCGCTGCAGTAGGCGACGATGTGCACCTGCGGCATCGACATCGCGACGCAGCACGCGACGCCGGCCACGCACAGCAGCGACTGCGCCTGCCGCATCGACAGGCGAAACGGCCGCGCCGAGGGCACCGGGCCGCCCGCGCGCGCCGCCGCGGCGGCCGCCGCCGGCGGGCGCGGGCGCATCGCGAGCGCGAGCAGCGGCAGCGTCGCGGCGCAGAACACGCCCAGGCCGATGTAGGTGGGCCGCCAGCCGACGCCGTCGACGAAGTGCTGCACGATCGGCGGCCACACCGCGCCGGCGAGGTAGTTGCCGCTCGCGCAGATCGCCACCGCGATGCCGCGCCGGCGCACGAACCACAGCGACGTGTCGGCCACCAGCGGCGCAAAGGTGGCCGAGCTGCCGGCGAAGCCGAGCAGCAGACCGTGGATCAGCGCGAAACCGTCGACGCTGCCGACGATGCCGGCGGCGGCGTAGCCGCTGCCGAGCCCGGCCGCGCCGATCATCAGCGGCAGCATCACGCCGTGGCGGTCGGCGAGCCGCCCCATCACGATGCCGCCGATGCCGAAGCCGATCATCAGCGCCGTGTACGGCAGCGACGCGTCGGCGCGCGCGACGCCGAACTCGGCCTGCACGGCCGGCAGCACGACGGAGACGACGTACATCGCGCTGCTGCCGATCGTCATTAGCGCCAGCGTCACGGCCAGCCGCAGCCAGGCGTAGCGCGAGTCGGCGGCAGGCGGTGCGTCGGTCGTCATCGGGGCTCGCGAGGCGGCGCGGCGGCGCGCGCCGGGCCGCCGATTGTCGGGGTGCGGCGGGCCTGGCCGGTCAGCGCCACGCGAAGGCCGGCTGGTCGAAATGCGCGACGCGCGTCGGCCGCCCGAGCAGGCAGACCTCGCGGAACTGGTACAGGAAGGCCGCGGTGGGCGCCGCGATCCAGCTCGCGCCCACCGGCATGCGCAGCACCGGGTGGCCCCCTTGGACCGGGTCGAGGATCGGCGCGTCGGCGCGCAGCAGTTCGCGCACCGGGATGCGGTGAACGCCGGCGACCTCGGCCGGGTTCGGCGCCGCCTCGCGCGCCGCACCCGCCCAGACGACGACCGGCGTCACGAGGTAGCCGGAGCGGGTCGCGTAGTCGTCGAGTCGGCCGAGCACGGCCGAGACGGGCAGCGCGAGCCCGATCTCCTCGCTCAATTCGCGCAGCGCCGCCTGCTCGGGCGTCTCGCCGGCGTCGATGCGCCCGCCGGGCAGCGCCCACTGGCCGGCGTGACGGCGCAGCCCCGCCGCGCGCCGCGTCAGCAGCAGCGCCGGCGCGTCGCTCCAGCGCGCGTGCCGCGGCAGCCCGTCGAGGTCCGCGCCGAAGCCCTCCTCGCCGACGGCGACCGCCACCGCGGCGCGGCGGCGGCCGGCGGCGTCGAGAGCCCGGGCGTCGAACGCCGTCAGGCCGCGCTGCAGGCTCGAGCGCAGCGCCTCGCCGCGTGTCGCGGTCGGGTCGGGGGCGGGTGTCGTCATCACGCCGGTGGGCCCGACAGGCGGGCAACGGAAACGGGCCGGCTCCTCGCGGAGGCCGGCCCGTCGATGCTCGATGGTCGGGGTGGCGGGATTCGAACTCGCGACCCCTTGCACCCCATGCAAGTGCGCTACCAGGCTGCGCTACACCCCGACGAAAGTGCGCAGTATAGCGGCCCGGCCGTCACGGGCCGAGGAGCTCGCGGATCGCCAGCAGCTCGCGCCGCAGGTGCTCGATCGGCGCCTCGTCGGGCCGCGGCAGCGACGCCACGGCCGCCGGCGGCGGCACGTCGCCGACCTCCGGCATCGGCTCGGCGGCCTGTGCGCCGGCCTCCGGCCGGCGCTGGCCGGCGAGCTCGGCGAGTCGGTTGCGCGCGCCGACGATCGTGAAGCCCTGGTCGTAGAGCAGCTCGCGGATGCGGCGGATCAGCAGCACCTCGTGGTGCTGGTAGTAGCGCCGGTTGCCGCGCCGCTTGACGGCGCGCAGCTGCGTGAATTCCTGTTCCCAGTAGCGCAGCACGTGCGGCTTGACGCCGCACAGCTCGCCCACCTCACCGATCGTGAAGTAACGCTTCGCAGGAATCGGCGGCAGCGCTTTTTCCATGCCGGACAACGCTCAGCGTCAGCTGACCTCAGAAGTTACTCGAACTCCTCGGGAGCCGGCAGCTCGCCTTGCACGACCGCCTTCAGCTTGGGGCTGGCGTGGAACGTGACGACGTGGCGCGCCTTGATCGGGATCGACTCGCCGGTGCGCGGGTTGCGCCCGGGCCGCGGCGCCTTGCGGCGGATGTGGAAGTTGCCGAAGCCCGAGAGCTTGACGTCGTGCCCGGCGACGAGCTCGGCGTGCAGGATCTCGAAGAACGCCTCGACCATGTCCTTCGACTCGCGCTTGTTCAGCCCGAGCCGCTCGAACAGCAGGTCGGCGAGTTCGGCCTTGGTCAGCGTCGGCGTCTCGAGCGACGGCAGGAGCACGCGCCCGCCCTCGGCCCGGCCGGCTTCCGTCGCGCCTTCGTCCTCGTTCTCCATCCGGTGTCCCCCCTCGTCGTACACGCGCGCCGGCCGGCATTGTCACGTGCGCAGCCGCGCGCCGACGGCCTGCGACAGCCGCACCAGCACGCGACCGAGCTCGGCATCGATGCGCTCGTCGGTCAGCGTCGCCTGGTCGTCGAGCAGTTCCAGCCGCACCGCGACGCTGTGTTCCCCCTCGCCGATGCCGCCGCCGGGCATGGCCGGGCGGTAGACGTCGAACACGCGCGCCGAGCGCACCAGCCCCTCGCCGGGGCCGATCGCGGCCAGCAGCGCGTCGTGCGACACGGTGTCGGCGACGACGAGCGCGAGGTCGCGCCACACCGGCTGCTGCCGCGGCAGCGGCTCGAAGCGCGGCACGTCGCGTTCGGTCAGCGCCGCGAGCTCGACCTCGAACAGCACCGGCGCCTGCGGCAGCTCGTAGGCCTGGCGCCACTTCGGGTGCAGCTCGCCGACCCAGCCCACCGCAGCGCCCTCGAGCTCGATGCGCGCGCTGCGCCCGGGGTGCAGCGCCGGGTGGGCGGCGGCCACGAAGCGCGGGCGGCGCGGCGCGAACAGCGCCTCGACGTCGCCCTTGGCGTCGAAGAAGTCGACCGCGCGCTCCTTCGCGCCCCACTGCAGCTCGTCGACCGACCCGTAGGCGAGCGCGGCCAGCCGCAGCGGCTGGTGCACGCCGGCCACCGTGGTGTCGCCGTCGGGCACCGAACCGTCCTTGCGGAACACGCGGCCGATCTCGAACACGCGCACCCGCGGCTGGCGGCGCGCCAGGTTGTGGCGCAGCACGTGCACGAGCGAGCCGATCAGGCTCGAGCGCATCACCGCCAGCGGCGCGGCGATCGGGTTGAGCACCTTGATCGGGTCGGCGTTGCCGGCCAGCTCGTGCTCCCAGCGCGCCTCGACGAAGCTGAAGCCGATCGTCTCGCGGTAGCCGAGCGCGGCCAGCAGGTGGCGCAGGCGGTACGGGCTGCGCTGGCGCTCGGGCTTGACGTGCGCCGTCACCGGCGCCAGCGGCGGCGTCACCGGCAGCCGGTCGTAGCCGAGCACGCGGATCACCTCCTCGATCAGGTCCTCCTCGATCGCGAGGTCGAACCGCCAGCTCGGCGGCGTCACCGTCAGCGTGCCGACGCCTTCGGTGAACGGCAGGCCGAGGCGACGGAACACGTCGGCGCACTGCGCCTGCGTGACCGGCATGCCGATCACCTTGGCCGCCCGCGGCACGCGCAGCGTCACCGGCGGCGCCTCGGGCAGCCGCACGACGTGGTCGTCGATCGGCCCCGGCTCGCCGCCGCAGATCTCGACGACGAGCCGCGTGATGCGCTCGATGTGCTCGACGGTCGTCGCCGGGTCGACGCCGCGCTCGAAGCGGTGCCCGGCGTCGGTGGCGAAGTTGAACCGCCGCGAGCGCCCCGCGACTGCCTTCGGCCACCAGAACGCGGCCTCGACGTAGACGTTCCTCGTCTCGTCGCCGACCGCCGTCGCCTCGCCGCCCATGATGCCGGCCAGCGACTCGGGGCCCTGCGCGTCGGCGATCACGCCCACCGAGCCGTCGACTTCGACCGTCTGGCCGTTGAGCAGCTCGAGCGTCTCGCCCGGGCGACCCCAGCGCACGACGAGCCGCTCGCGGATCTTGTCGAGGTCGAAGATGTGCGACGGCCGGCCATACTCGAACATCACGTAGTTCGAGATGTCGACCAGCGCGCTGACGCTGCGCTGCCCGCAGCGCGCCAGCCGCTCGACCATCCACGCCGGCGTCTTCGCCCGCGTGTCGACGTGGCGCACGATGCGCCCCGAGAACCGCCCGCACAGGTCCGCCGCCTCGACCGTGACCGGCAGCGTCGCGTCGTGCACCGGCGCCACCGGCGTGATCGGCGGCGTCTTCAGCGGCGCGCCGGTCAGCGCCGCCACCTCGCGCGCGATGCCGTACACGCTCAGGCAGTGGGCGAGGTTTGGCGTGAGCTTGAGCGTGAAGATCGTGTCGTCGAGGTCGAGCGCGGCGCGCAGGTCGGCGCCCACCGGCGCGTCGGGCGAGAGCTCGAGCAGGCCGGCGTGGTCGTCGGCGAGCTTGAGCTCGCGCGCCGAACAGAGCATGCCGAAGCTGTCGACGCCACGCAGCTTGCCGACCCTGATCTCGAGCGGTGCCCCGCCCTCGTCGGCCGCCGGCAGCTGCGCGCCGACGAGCGCGAGCGGCGCCTTCAGGCCCGGGCGGGCGTTCGGCGCGCCGCACACGACCTGCAGCAGGCCGTCCTCCGTGCGCGCGCCGGCCGCGACCTTGCACACGCGCAGCCGCTCGGCGTTCGGGTGCGGCGCCGCCTCGACGATCTCGCCGACGACGACGCCGGAAAACGGCGGCGCCACCGGGCGCAGTTCCTCGACTTCGAGGCCCGCCATCGTCAGCAGGTCGGCCAGTTGCGGCGTCGTCAGCGGCGGGTCGCAGAACTCGCGCAGCCAGGACTCGGGGAATTGCATGGGACGTCTCGGGGCTTCACTCGAACTGCGACAGGAAGCGCAGGTCGTTGTCGTAGAACAGCCGCAGGTCGCCGATGCCGTAGCGCAGCATCGTCAGCCGGTCGGGCCCCATGCCGAACGCGAAGCCGATCCAGCGCTCGGGGTCGAGGCCGAAGTTGCGCACGACGTTCGGGTGCACCTGGCCGGAGCCGGCGACCTCGAGCCAGCGGCCCCGCAGCGGCCCGGAGGGAAACGCGATGTCGACCTCGGCCGACGGCTCGGTGAACGGGAAGAAGCTCGGGCGGAAGCGGATCGCCAGGTCGTCGGTCTCGAAGAAGTGGCGGAAGAAGTCGGCGAACACCGCCTTCAGGTCCTTGAAGCTCACGTTCTCGCCGATCCACAGCCCCTCGCACTGGTGGAACATCGGCGAGTGCGTGGCGTCGCTGTCGACGCGGTAGGTGCGCCCCGGCGCGATGACGCGGATCTCGGGCATCGTGTCGTGGCCGGCGTGGCGCTTGACGTGCTGCACCGCGTGGCGCACCTGCATCGGGCTGGTGTGCGTGCGCAGCAGGTGGCCGCCCTCGACGTAGAACGTGTCGTGCATCGAGCGCGCCGGGTGGTCCGCCGGCGTGTTCAGCGCGGTGAAGTTGAACCAGTCGTTCTCGATCTCGGGGCCTTCGGCGACGTCGAACCCCATCGAGCCGAAGATCGCCTCGATGCGCTCCATCGTGCGGCTGACCGGGTGCAGGCCGCCGCTGCCACGGCGGCGCCCGGGCAGCGTCACGTCCAGCGCCTGCGCGCGCAGCTGCTGCTCGAGCTCGGCGTCGGCCAGCGCCTGCCGGCGCGCCTGCAGCGACGCCTCGACGCGCTGCTTGACGGCGTTGATCTCGGCGCCGCGGGCGCGCCGGGCGTCGGCGTCGAGCGCGGCCAGCGACTTCAGCAGCTCGGTCACGCGGCCGGTCTTGCCGAGGAAGCGCGCCTTCGCGTTCTCCAGTTCGGCGGGCGTGGCGGCGGCGGCGAAGGCGGCCTGCGCGGCCTCGACGAGGGAATCCAGATCGTTCATCGGTGCTCGGGAGACAAAAAAAGACCGTCCCCGAAGGTGACGGCCTTCGTGCTCGGCACGGCCGCGGCGGCCCCGGCGGGCCGCCGGCCGCGCGACATCAGGCGAGCTGGGCCTTCACCTTCGCGACGATGCTGCCGAACGCCGCCGGGTCGTTGACGGCGAGGTCGGCGAGCACCTTGCGGTCGATGTCGATCTGCGCCTTCTTCAGGCCCGCCATGAACTTGCTGTACGTGACGCCGAGCTCGCGGGTGGCGGCGTTGATGCGCGCGATCCACAGCTGGCGGAACACGCGCTTGCGCGTGCGGCGGTCGCGGTAGGCGTACTGGCCGGCCTTCATCACCGCCTGCTTGGCGATGCGGAACACGTTCTTGCGGCGGCCGCGGAAACCCTTGGCCTGCGCGAGCACCTTCTTGTGGCGCGCGCGCGCCGTGACACCACGTTTGACGCGGGGCATGGTTCTCTCCTTCGGTGCTCAGGCGGTCAGAGGCCGGCGAACGGCATCATCGCCGCGATGTGGCCGGTGTCGCGCTCGTGCACGTTGGCGCTGCCGCGCAGCTGGCGCTTGCGCGACGTGCTCTTCTTCGTGAGGATGTGGCGCTTGAACGCCTGCGCGCGCTTGACGGTGCCGCCGGGGCGGACGCGGAAGCGCTTCTTGGCGCCGCTCTTGGTCTTCATCTTGGGCATGACTGCTCCTTCTCGTGGACCCCTGCAGGCGGCACCGGGACGGTGCGCTTGACGGCCTGCAGCGGCTTCTTCTCCGCCGGCCGCGGCGACCGGACCGCGGCGGCGAAACCCTTCGACCCTGCCGGCGCCCCCCGCTACTTGCGCTTGGGCGCCAGCACCATCACCATCTGCCGCCCCTCGAGCTTGGGCATGTGCTCGACGACGGCGACGTCGGACAGTTCGTCGCGGATGCGCTCGAGCAGCCGCATGCCGATATCCTGGTGCGTGATCTCGCGGCCGCGGAAGCGCAGCGTGACCTTGCCCTTGTCGCCATCCTCGGCGATGAAGCGGCGCAAGTTGCGCATCTTGATCGCGTAGTCGCCTTCGTCGGTGCCGGGGCGGAACTTGACTTCCTTGACCTCGATGACCTTCTGCTTGGCCTTCGCCTCCGCCGCCTTCTTCTGCTCCTGGTACTTGAACTTGCCGTAGTCCATCAGCCGGCACACCGGCGGGTCGGCCTGAGCGGCGATCTCGACCAGATCGACGTCGTACTCGCCGGCCAGTCGCAGCGCTTCCTGGATCGGGACGATGCCCAGCGGCTCGTTGTCGGGCCCGTTGAGCCGCACCATCGGGGCCATGATCTCCCGGTTCAACCGGTGCTTGCGGATGTCGTTCGGCGTTCGACGGTCGAAGAAAGTAGCGATGGTTCCAACCTCGTCACGGCCGCAGGCAAGTCACGGCCGGGTTCAAAAAACGAAACGCGCGCCCCGCACCTAGACCTTGGCGGCGATGTCGCCCTGCAGCTTGTCGACGAAGCTGGCCAGGGGCATCACCCCGAGGTCCCGGTTGCCACGGGCACGCACCGCAACGGCGCCGCTTGCCTTCTCCTTGTCGCCCACGACGAGGATGTACGGCACCTTCTGCAACGAATGGGCACGGATTTTATACGTGATCTTGTCCGCGCGCAAATCCGCCTCGATTCTAACTCCTTGTTTTTGCAGCGCTTTCGCCACCTCGGCGGCGTAGTCGGCCTGGCCTTCGGCGATCGAGCAGACGACCGCCTGCACCGGCGCGAGCCAGGCCGGCAGCGCGCCGGCGTGCTGCTCGATCAGGATGCCGATGAAGCGCTCGAGGCTGCCGACGATCGCGCGGTGCAGCATCACCGGGTGGCGGCGGCTGCCGTCCTCGGCGACGTACTCGGCGTCGAGCCGCTGCGCCATCGAGAAGTCGACCTGCATCGTGCCGCACTGCCACTCGCGGCCGAGCGCGTCCTTCAGCGTGTACTCGATCTTCGGCCCGTAGAACGCGCCGTCGCCGGGCGCCACGACGAACGCGCACCCCGAGCGGCGCAGGCTTTCCATCAGCGCGTGCTCGGCCTTGTCCCAGATATCGTCGCTGCCGATGCGCTGCTCGGGGCGGGTGGCGACCTTGTAGAGGATCTCGGTGAAGCCGAAGTCGGCGTAGACCTTCTGCAGCAGCGCGGTGTAGGCCACGCACTCGGGCAGGATGTGGTCCTCCGTGCAGAAGATGTGGCCGTCGTCCTGCGTGAAGCCGCGCACGCGCATGATGCCGTGCAGGCCGCCGGTGGGCTCGTTGCGGTGGCAGGCGCCGAACTCGCCGTAGCGCAGCGGCAGGTCGCGGTAGCTCTTGACGCCCTGCTTGAAGATCAGGATGTGGCCGGGGCAGTTCATCGGTTTCAGCGCGTAGTCGCGCTTCTCCGACTCGGTCGTGAACATGTGCTCGCGGTACTTGTCCCAGTGCCCCGTCTTCTCCCACAGCGTCTTCTCGAGGATCTGCGGGCCCTTGACCTCTAGGTAGCCGTTGTCGCGGTAGACGGCGCGCATGTACTGCTCGACCTGCTGCCACAGCGCCCAGCCCTTGGGGTGCCAGAACACGAGCCCGGGCGCGTGCTCGTCGAGGTGGAACAGGTCGAGTTCGCGGCCGAGCCTGCGGTGGTCGCGCTTCTCGGCCTCCTCGAGCATCGTCAGGTACTTCTGCAGGTCGTCCTTCGTCGCCCACGCGGTGCCGTAGATGCGCTGCAGCATCTCGTTGCGGTGGTCGCCCCGCCAGTAGGCGCCGGCGACCTTCATCAGCTTGAAGTGCTTGAGCTTGCCGGTGGACGGCACGTGGGGCCCGCGGCACAGGTCCTCGAACGCGCCCTCGCGGTACAGGCTGACCTCCTCGCCGGGCGGGATGCTCGAGATGATCTCGGCCTTGTAGTGCTCGCCCTGGGCCTTGAAGTGCGCCACCGCCTCGTCGCGCGGCAGCACCCGGCGCACCACCGGCTCGTCCTTCGCGGCGAGTTCGTGCATGCGCTGCTCGATCGCCGCCAGGTCCTCGGGCGTGAACGGGCGCTTGTACGCGAAGTCGTAGTAGAAGCCGTTGTCGATCACCGGGCCGATCGTGACCTGCGCGTCGGGGAACAGCTCCTTGACGGCGTAGGCCAGCAGGTGCGCCGTCGAGTGGCGGATCAGCTCGAGGCCGTCGGGGTCCTTGTCGGTGACGATCGCCAGATCGGCGTCGGCTTCCAGCCGGTAGCTGGTGTCGACCAGCTTCGCCGCGTCGCCGCGGCCGATCCGCCCGGCGAGTGCCGCCTTCGCGAGCCCCGGGCCGATCGAAGCGGCGACCTCGGCCACCGTGACCGGGCCGGGGAACTGGCGCGACGAACCATCGGGCAAGCGGATCGAGATCATGGACAGCTCCGGAAAACGAGAAAGCGCGGACGGGGCCGCGCTTTCGATCGACAGGGACGCGGTCGGACGCGGCGGGTTCAGTCTCCGAAGGGGGTGAACGGAGTTCGCGGCGCCATCACGCTTGCCTGCCTTGCTCGTTCGTGCCGGTCGACGAGAGCCGCATTGTAGAGCCGGCGGCGGGCGCGTCGCCGAGCGGCAGCGCCTCCACGGTCGGCCGCTGCACGATCTCTGCGAACTCGTCGGCCAGCCGCTGGCTCTCGGCAACGGCGCGCGTCCACGCCGCGATGCGCCCCGCGTCGTCGTCGCCGTAGGCGAGGAAGTCGTTGCGGTCGGGCAGCTTGGCGTTGGGCAGCGTCGCGATCCAGGGCGCGCGCGGCGCCAGCACGACGACGTTGGCCAGCCGCGCCGTCGCCCGGTGGCGGTGGCGCAGCGCCTTGTCGAGCCAGCCGGGCACGATCTGGCGCTGGAAGTGCGGGTAAAGCACCAGGCCGTCGGCGATCGCCGCGTAGTCGAGGTGCAGGTGGTAGTCGGTCAGGCCGCCGTCCCAGTACGCGCCTGGCGGCGCGCCGGGGATCTCCCGCACCGCGTCGAGCCAGAACGGGATCGAGCAGCTCGCGAGGATGCTCGGCACGAGGTTCGCGGCCGACAGCGGCACCACCGTCGTGGGGTAGTCGGCCAGCGGCAGCGGCAGCGCGCCGCGCGGGTCGGAGAACACGACGCGCTCGAGCCAGCCGCCCATCGCGCGCCGGCTGACGGCGTTGGCCGCGAACGCACCGAGGTAGCCGAGCGGCGTCGTCACCCGCGAGCCCGCCCGGCCGTCGCGCGCGAGCAGCGCGCGGCCGCGACTGGTGAACACGTGCAACCGGTAGCGGGGGCTTCCCAGCACCGCCGCCTCGCGACCGCCG
>CALIDR010000132.1 GCA_938022295.1 uncultured Burkholderiaceae bacterium | reverse complement strand
GAAGGAGGCCCGCCGCCCCCCGTAGATCGGGTCGCCCACGACCGGATGGCCGACCGAGGAGAGATGGACCCGGATCTGGTGGGTGCGGCCGGTCTCGAGCCGGCAGGTGAGCAGCGCCACCTCGACCGGGTCGGTGAAGCGGCGATCCACCACGAACCGGGTCCGGGCCGGCCGACCCTCGACGGTCACCGTCATCCGGAGCGGGTCGCGACGGGACCGGCCGATCGGCGCGTCGATCACGCCCCGGTCGTGCTCGGGGTGGCGCCACACCAGCGCCACATAGACCCGCTCCACCGCGTGGTGCGAGAGCTGCTCGACGAGCCTGCGGTACGACGAGGAATTCCGGGCGACCACCATCAGTCCCGAGGTGTCCCGGTCGAGCCGGTGCACGATCCCCGGTCGGTCCGGCTGGCCGACCACCGGTCCATCAGGGGGCGCCAGCTCCGGGAAGCGGGCCAGCAGACCGTGCACGAGGGTCGATCGGCGGTGCCCCGGACCGGGATGCACGACCAGGCCCGGCGGCTTGTCGACGACGATGACGTCGTCGTCCTGGTGGACCACGGAGATGGCCACGTCCGGCTCGGGTTCCAGCGCGACCGGGGCCCGGTGCGGGTCCACCCTGACGGTCAGGACCTCGCCGGCGACCAGTCGGTGTGATGCCCTCGTTCCCGCGCGACCGTCGACAAGAACCTCGCCCGAGGACACAACGGCGGCGGCCTCGGCCCGCGAGCAGTCGGCCAGCAGGGCCACCGCACGGTCCAGCCGTTCACCTGCGAGCGTTGCCGGGACCACCTCCGACAGGTACCAGCCTTCGGGGGGCTCCTCCTCGGAGGCGTCCGGCTCGGTCGGTGGGGCGTCGTCCTCAGCCACCCCGGGCCGAACCCCGCGGAGGATCGCCGGTGGGCGACGGCGGCTCGGGTTCAGCCGACATGGTCGGCGGTGGGACGGGTTCGCGCAACGACGTGAGCGCCAGGAGGATGCCGCCCACCACCACGGCGGCGTCGGCCACGTTGAAGATGGGCCACCACTGAAGGTCGATGAAGTCGACCACCGCGCCCGACAGGAACCCGTCGTCGGCGCGGGCCACGCGGTCGACCAGGTTGCCCAGGGCGCCCCCGACCACGACACCGACGAGCACCAGCTGCAGGCCAGAGGTCATACGGCGGGCGGCGAGCAGGAGGACGGCGACGATGGCCAGGGCGACCAGCCCGATCACCCGCCCCCACCCCTCGCCCTTCGAGAACGCCATTCCGGTGTTCTCGGCGTAGCGGAGCTGCAGCGTCCAGACCAGCTCGACCGGGGTGCGCGCCGGGGCGTCCGGGCAGTACGGGGGGCCGCAGAGCCGCGCCACGGCCCACCACTTGGTGAGCTGGTCCAGCGCCAGCACCACCGCGGCGGCGCCGGCGACGATCGCCCAGCGGCGGGCCGGGCCCGTCCGTTCAGGCTCGGCGGGACCGGGCACGGCCGACGCTCAGCGGAAGCTCCGGGTCTTGTACTCGACCCGTTCGCGGGCCCACGGGATCGCCTGCAGCCGCTCCTTGGGGATCGGCTCCCCCGAGTACTCACAGATGCCGTAGGTACCGGCGTCGAGGCGGGCGAGGGCGGCGTCGATCTCCTCGATGGTCTGGCGGGCCTGGGCGACGCGGGCCAGGTCGAAGTCCCGTTCCACGGCGATCGAATCACCCTCGCCCGACTCGTCGTCGAACTGGACGTCGCCCGGCTCGCGGTCCACGGCCAGCGCGTCGGCCTCGGCCTTGAGCGACTCGGCCTGTTCGATCAGCGTCGCCCGCTCGGCCAGGAGCGCCGCCCGCTGGGCGTCGAGGAACGCCGCGTCGAACGGCCGGGTGGACCGGCCCGCCGGGGCCTTCTTCGCCGGGGCCTTCTTGGCCGGCGCCTTCTTGGCCGGGGCCTTCTTGGCCGGCGCCTTCTTGGCCGGCGCCTTCTTCGCCGCCGCCTTCTTCGCGGGCGCCTTCTTCGCCGGGGCCTTCTTCGCCGGGGCCTTCTTGGCGACTTGCTTCTTCACCACCGGCTTCTTCGCCGGGGCCTTCTTCGCCGGGGCCTTCTTGGCCGGCGCCTTCTTCGCGGCCGCCTTCTTCGCGGGGGCCTTCTTGGCCGCAGCGGCCTTCTTCGCAGTTGCCATCACGATCTCCTTGATCAAGTTGCCGATGCTCCGCGCCCAGGGGCGGCGCGGTATTCACCGTCGGTGTCTGCGGCCGGCGCAACCGGCCCGCCACGACCCGTTCGGTGAACGGGGGTGCGGGCCACGGCGGCCACTTCTGCGGTGGCCGTCCGTCGCCCGCGAATCTTGATCGTTCACATCGGGATCGAAGCCGGCCTCGCGGCCAGCCTCACTCCCACGTCAGCGCGCCGCCGGTCTGGTACTCGATGACGCGCGTCTCGAAAAAGTTGCGCTCCTTCTTCAGGTCGATCATCTCGCTCATCCACGGGAACGGGTTCTCCTCGTTCGGGAAGAGCTCCTCCAGGCCGATCTGCGTCGCCCGCCGGTTGGCGATGTAGCGCAGATAGCCCTTGAACATCGAGGCGTTGAGCCCCAGCACGCCGCGCGGCATCGTGTCCTCGGCGTAGCGGTACTCGAGCTCGACCGCCTTCAGGAACAGGCCCTTGACCTCGGCCCTGAAGGCCGGGGTCCACAGGTGCGGGTTCTCGAGCTTGATCGCGTTGATCAGGTCGATGCCGAAGTTGCAGTGCATCGACTCGTCGCGCAGGATGTACTGGTACTGCTCGGCCGCGCCGGTCATCTTGTTCTGCCGCCCGAGCGCCAGGATCTGCGTGAAGCCGACGTAGAAGAACAGGCCTTCCATCAGGCAGGCGAAGACGATCAGGCTCTTGAGCAGCGTCTGGTCGGCTTCGGGCGTGCCGGTGCGGAAGTCGGGGTCCATGATCGCGTCGATGAACGGGATCAGGAACTCGTCCTTGTCGCGGATCGACGCCACCTCGTGGTAGGCGTTGAAGATCTCGCTCTCGTCCAGCCCCAGCGACTCGACGATGTACTGGTAGGCGTGGGTGTGGATCGCCTCCTCGAACGCCTGGCGCAGCAGGAACTGGCGGCACTCGGGCGCCGTGATGTGGCGGTACGTGCCCAGCGTGATGTTGTTCGCCGCCAGCGAGTCGGCGGTGACGAAGAAGCCGAGGTTGCGCTTGACGATGCGGCGCTCGTCCTCGGTCAGGCCGTTCGGGTCCTTCCACGTCGCGATGTCGCGCGACATGTTGATCTCCTGCGGCATCCAGTGGTTGGCGCAGGTGGCGAGGTACTTCTCCCACGCCCACTTGTACTTGAACGGCACCAGCTGGTTGACGTCGGTCTGGCCGTTGATGATGCGCTTGTCGGCGACGTTGACGCGGCGCTGGCTCGCGGCCTGCGCGCCCGGCGCCTTGGGCGCGGCGGCGGGCAGCGGGCGACACGCGACAGCCGCTGCCAGCGCAGGGGTGGGCGACAGAGGCGGCAGATGCGCTGCCGCGAGCGGTGACGGGGACGTGGGCCGCGCGTCGCGAATCGGGTTCGGCGCAGCGGGTTTCGCGGTTGTCGAGGTGGGGCGGACGTCGTCTTCCCAGACCAGCATGTGTGTACTTCCTATCGCGGCGGATTATCGGAACGTTGCGTCGAAACACCAAGCACTTCTTGACATCGAAGCCTCGAAGTTGTTGCGACTCAGCATCGACGCGACGCGCGGTGACGCGGCGGTCTATCGATGCATCGTTGAGCGCTCATGCGCGGCGCGCCGGCCGCGGCTCACTCGCGGCTCACTGGCAGGCCTCGCAGGTCGGGTCGTCGATCGCGCAGAACTTGACGTCGCCCGCCGCGGCCGCGGCCGCGTCGCTGCCGCCGGCCTGCGGCACCGCGTTGAGCTGGCGCGTGTGGACCGTGCTCATCTCGACGTGCGTCGCCCCCGTCGTGCGCAGGTAGTACGTCGTCTTCAGGCCGCGCAGCCAGGCGAGCTTGTAGGTCTCGTCGAGCTTCTTGCCCGAGGCGCCGGCCATGTAGATGTTCAGACTCTGCGCCTGGTCGATCCACTTCTGGCGGCGGGCGGCCGCCTCGACGAGCCACGCCGGCTCGATCTCGAACGCCGTCGCGTACAGCTGCTTGAGCTCGCCCGGCACGCGGTCGATCGCGCGCAGCGATCCCTTGTAGTGCTTGAGGTCCATCAGCATCACGTTGTCCCACAGCCCCAGGCGCTTCAGGTCGCGCACCAGGTGCTCGTTGACGACGGTGAACTCGCCCGACAGGTTGGACTTGACGGCGAGGTTGCCGAAGCTCGGCTCGATCGACGCGTCGACGCCGACGATGTTGGAGATCGTCGCCGTCGGCGCGATCGCCACGCAGTTGGAGTTGCGCATGCCGTGGCGGGCGATGCGCTCGCGCAGCGCGTCCCAGTCGAGCGTGGCCGAGGTGTCGACCTCGACGTAGCCGCCGCGTGCCTCGGCCAGCAGGTTCAGCGTGTCCAGCGGCAGGATGCCGCGGTCCCACAGCGAGCCGCGGAAGCTCGAGTAGCGGCCGCGCTCCTCGGCCAGCTCGGTCGACGCCCAGTAGGCGTGGTAGCACACCGCCTCCATCGAGCGGTCGGCGAACTCGACCGCCTCGGCGCTCGCGTACGGCACCCGCAGCTGGTACAGGCAGTCCTGGAAGCCCATGATCCCCAGGCCGACCGGGCGGTGGCGCAGGTTGCTGTCGCGCGCCTTCTTGACCGCGTAGTAGTTGATGTCGATCACGTTGTCGAGCATCCGCATCGCCGTGGCCACCGTCTTCTTCAGCTTGGCCTGGTCGATGGTCTTGGCACCGTCGGGCCCGTCGGTCAGGTGCTGCGCGAGGTTGACGCTGCCGAGGTTGCACACCGCGATCTCGGTGTAGCTGGTGTTGAGGGTGATCTCGGTGCACAGGTTGGAGCTGTGCACGACGCCGGCGTGCTGCTGCGGGCTGCGCAGGTTGCAGGCGTCCTTGAACGTGATCCAGGGGTGCCCGGTCTCGAACAGCATCGACAGCATCTTGCGCCACAGGTCCTTGGCCGGCATGCGCTTGTAGAGCCGGATCTCGCCGCGGTCGACCTTGGCCTCGTACTCGAGGTACGCCTGCTCGAACGCCTGGCCGAACTTGTCGTGCAGGTCGGGGCAGGTCGAGGGGCTGAACAGCGTCCAGTGGCCGCCCTCGATCACCCGCTTCATGAACAGGTCGGGGATCCAGTTGGCGGTGTTCATGTCGTGCGTGCGCCGGCGGTCGTCGCCGGTGTTCTTGCGCAGCTCGAGGAACTCCTCGATGTCCAGGTGCCAGGTCTCCAGGTACGCGCACACCGCGCCCTTGCGCTTGCCGCCCTGGTTGACCGCGACCGCGGTGTCGTTGACGACCTTCAGGAACGGCACCACGCCCTGGCTCTTGCCGTTGGTGCCCTTGATGTAGGAGCCCAGCGCGCGCACGCGCGTCCAGTCGTTGCCCAGGCCGCCGGCGAACTTGGACAGCAGCGCGTTCTCCTTCAGCGCCTCGTAGATGCCTTCCAG
>CALIDR010000131.1 GCA_938022295.1 uncultured Burkholderiaceae bacterium | reverse complement strand
GCCGCCGGCGGTGGCCGTCGTCGTGCCGCGCCCGGCGCCGGCCGCCGAGCCGGCGCCGGCCGCGGCGCTGCCGCCACCGCCGAAGATCGCCGAGCTGCGCCGCACCGCGCCGCCGATGATCGTCGACCTCGTCGACCGCCTGGCGCCCCAGTACCAGCTCGAGCCCGACCTGGTGCTCGCGATCATCCGCGTCGAGTCCAACTTCGACACCGTCGCCCGCTCGCCGAAGAACGCGCAGGGCCTGATGCAGCTGATCCCCGAGACCGCCGAGCGCTTCGCCGTGCGCAACGCCTACGACCCGACCCAGAACGTGCGCGGCGGCATGGCGTACCTGCGCTGGCTGCTCGCCTACTTCGAGGGCGACCTGACGCTGGTCACTGCAGCCTACAACGCCGGCGAGGGCACCGTCGAGCGCTACCGCGGCATTCCGCCGTACCGCGAGACGCGCGACTACGTGCGCCGAGTGCTCGACACCGTCGGCGTCGCGTTCCACCCGTTCGACGCCTCGGTGACGGCGCCGTCGCGCGCGGTGCGCGCCGGCCGCGTCGCGAGCCGCTGACCGTCCCGCCCGCCAAGGCCCGGCCCCGGCAGCGGGCGAGCCGGCATGGCGCCGCTGCGGCTTGCGGTCGGCGGTACAGTGCGGCCATGGTCGACGCTCCCGCTGTGCCGGGCCTGCGCCGGCGGCCCCTGCTGGCCGCGGCACTGGTCCTTCCCGCCTGGCTCGGCATCGCGCGTGCCCAGGGCGTGCGCGACAACAGCGCCGAGGTGCTGTCGCTGTACGGCGTCGCGCTGAAGGACGCCCCGGTCGAGACCTTCCTCGCCGCCGCGCGCGCGGCCGGCGGCGTCGTGCTGCCCACGCCGCCGGGCACCCCGCCGGTGGTCGACACGCGCGGCGCGGGCGTGCCGGCGCTCGAGCGGCTGACCGTGATCGCGCACGAGGGCAAGGTCGTCACGGTGCAGTTCACGGTGAAGAACTACGGCCAGGACAACGAGGCGCTGCGCCGCCTGCTGCTGGCCAAGTACGGCGTGCCGATGACGGTCTCGGCGCGGCCGCTGCCGGCGCAGGGCTTCGACGGCCGCGCGAGCCCGCGCGGCGGCTACGCGTGGACGTTCGCCGACGGCATGAAGCTGATCTATGACCACCCGCGCGTGGGCGACGCGACGCTGTCCTACACCGACGAGGCGAAGGCGCGGGCGCTGGCCGCCGGCGCGCTCGCCCCCGGCCGCGCGCTGCCCAAGACCGAGCTGCGCGACCGCCTCTGAACCCGAGCCGGCCGTCGGCCGGCGCATTCCGTCACGCCCGGCGGCCCGCGCCGGCAACGGGACGTTTCAAGACCCTGCGCACGAGCGCCGATAGCGACGGGAACCGGTTCCCGGGTCCCGCGCATGTCCACGCCCATTCCGTCCATTCCGCTCGAAGGCCCGCGCCGGGTGCTGGTGGCCGCGTTCGTCGTCGTCGCGGCCTGGTACCTGACGTGGCGGCTCGGCACGTTCAACCCCGACGCGCCGGTGTTCTCGCGCCTGATCTACGCCGCCGAGGTGTTCGGCTTCGTCACCGCGCTGCTGCACATCTTCATGGTCTGGCGCCTGAGCGTGCGCCGGGCGCCACCGCCCAAGGCCTGGCGCAGCGTCGATGTCTTCGTGCCGACGTACAACGAGTCGGTCGAGCTGGTGCGCAAGACGCTGATCGCCGCCACCGGCATGGAAGGCGCGCACACCACCTGGCTGCTCGACGACGGCCGCCGCCCCGAGATGGCGGCGCTCGCGCGCGAGCTCGGCTGCCGCTACCTGACGCGGCCCGACAACGAACACGCGAAGGCCGGCAACCTGAACCACGCGCTGGCGCTGAGCGACGGCGAGCTGATCGCGATCTTCGACGCCGACCACGCACCGCGGCGCGACTTCCTGGTCAAGACGCTCGGCTACTTCGACGACGAGCGCTGCGGCTTCGTGCAGACGCCGCAGGACTTCTACAACCTCGACTCGTACCAGCACCGCTGGCGCGGCCGCCGCGGCGTCGTGTGGACCGAGCAGTCGCTGTTCTTCCGCGTCATCCAGCGCGGCAAGGACATGTGGAACGCGGCGTTCTTCTGCGGCTCGTGCGCCGTCGTGCGCCGCTCGGCGCTGCAACAGATCGGCGGCTTCGCCACCGGCACCGTCACCGAGGACCTGCACACCTCGCTGCGCCTGCACGCCAAGGGCTGGCGCTCGGTCTACCACGCCGAGCCGCTCGCCTTCGGGCTGGCGCCGGAGTCGATCGAGCCCTTCATCAACCAGCGCGTGCGCTGGGGTCAGGGCGCGATGCACGTCTGGCGCAAGGAAGGCATCCTGACCCACAAGGGCCTGACGCTGGCGCAGCGGATCAACTACCTGGCGTCGGTGCTGACGTACTTCGACGGCTGGCAGAAGGGCGTGTTCTACCTGGCGCCGGTGATCGTGCTGACCACCGGCACGATGCCGCTGATCACGAACACGCCCGACTTCCTGCTCCACTTCGTGCCGTACTACCTGCTGACGTTCTGGGTCTTCGAGGAAGTCGGCCGCGGCTACGGACGCAGCCTCTTCATCGAGCAGTACAACATGGCGCGCTTCGCCGCCTTCGCGTGGGCGACGCTGGCGTGGGTGTTCCCGCGGCTGAAGTTCCGCGTCACCTCGAAGGGCATGCTGGCCTCGCGCGCCGGGCGCTTCACGCTGCCGCACTGGGTCGTGATGGCGCTCAACGTGGTCGCGATCCCGGTCGGCGTGGCACTGACGTTCGCCGCCGGCGCGCTGCCGCTCGAGGGCCTGATCGCCAACGCGCTGTGGGCGGGCATCAACGCCGGGCTCGCGATCGCGGTGCTGTCGTTCACCGCCGTCAACCAGCGCCACCTGCGCACGCGCTACCGCTTCCCGGTGCCGGTGGCCGCCGAGCTGACGACGACCGACGGTACGCGCCTGCGCGGCACCGTCGACGACCTGTCGGACACCGGCATGCGCTTCTACGGCGCGCTGCCGGCGGGCCTGGCGGTCGGGCAGCCGATCACCGGCCACCTGTGGCTGCCCGACGGCCCGCTCGCGTTCTGGGGCGAGGTGCGCTCGGCCGTCGAGCCGCTCGGCCAGCCGGGGCTGCCGAAGGCGCTGGGCTGCAGCTTCTCGACCACCGCCGAGGGCCGCCAGCGGCTGGAGGCGTTCCTGTTCGGCTCCGACCTGCAGTGGCTCGTCAACGGCTACACCGACCAGGTCCACACCCCGCTGTCGCGGCTGCTGCCGCGCTGGGTCGCGGGGCCGCCGCCGCAGCCGCTGGCCGCGCAGCGCTGGAACTCGGCGCAGTTACGCCAAGACCCCGGCGCCGACCCGCTGCCCGCGCTGGTGGCCGCGCCGGGCAGCGGCGACGAGCGCCTGCTGCTCGCCTACACCGCGCTGCCCGAGGGCGAGCCGCTGCTGCTCGACGTGTATCGCCGCACCCGCGCGCCGCGCACCGTCGTGCGGCTGCAGCGCCACGTCGTCGAGGGCCTCGCCGACGCGCCGGTCCACCTCTACCGCATGCTGCCAGCCGCCGGCGCGGCACCTGTCGACCCGCTGCGCGAGCTGGCCGCCGAGCACGTCGCGCGCGGCGCGATCGAGCGTGCCCGCCGCGACCGCGGCACGCCGTCGACGACGGCGGTCCACCCGTCGACGCTGTGACCGCCGCGTTGCCCGCCCGCCCCGCCCGCCCGATGACCGCCCACCGCCCCCGCCCGATCGCCGCCGCGGCGCTTCTTCTCGCCGCCGTTGTGGCCGCGACGCCCGCCGCCGCGCAGCGCGTGCTCGACTACGCGCAGCTCGACGGCTCGTCCGCCTCGTGGACCGCCGTCGCGGTGCGCGCGCTCGGCGACCCGCGGGCCGCCGACCCGGCGCCGCTGCTGAGCGCCAGCTACACCCGCTGGGCCGACGGCCAGGCCGGCGGGCTCGGGGCGGTGATCCGCTTCGGGCTGCCGATCGGGGCTCATGCGGCATCGGTCGGCGTGGGGCTCGGCGTCAACGGCTACCGCGCCGACGGCGGCGGCCGCGTCGACGACGAGACCGGCGTCTCGGCGCGCGTGCAGGCCGAGTCGTACGGCCCGGCGCCGGGCGGGCACTACTACGTGCTGGCGCAGGGTTCGACATTCCGCAACGGCTGGCTCGCCAGCGCGCAGTACGACCCCGCGCGCTGGCCGCTCGCGTTCGAGCTGACCCGCTCCGGCGAGCGCGGCTACCGCGCGACGACCGCCGCGCTGCGCGTCGCGCTCGGCGGCAGCGGCTGGTGGCTGCGGCTCGGCGCGATCAACGACGACAGCGGACAGCGCGGCTTCGTCGGCGTCGCCTACAACGGGTTCTGACCCGCGCGCCGGCCGCGACTCAGGCGGCGGCCAGCGCCGGTGTCTCGGCCGCGTCGTCGTCGGCTTCCTCGCCGAGGAAGCCGCCGCTCTGGTGCGCCCACAGCCGTGCGTAGATGCCGCCGCGCTCGAGCAGGCTCTTGTGCGTGCCTTCCTCGACGATGCGCCCCTTGTCCATCACCACCAGGCGGTCCATCGCCGCGATCGTCGACAGCCGGTGCGCGATCGCGACCACCGTCTTGCCTTGCATCAGCCGGTTCAGGCTGCCCTGGATCGCCTGCTCGACCTCGCTGTCCAGGGCGCTGGTGGCCTCGTCGAGCAGCAGGATCGGCGCGTCCTTGAGCATCACGCGCGCGATCGCGACGCGCTGGCGCTGCCCGCCCGAGAGCTTGACGCCGCGCTCGCCGACGTGGGCGTCGTAGCCGCGGCGGCCCTTCGGGTCGACCAGGCCTTCGATGAACTCGTGCGCCTCGGCGCGCTCGGCGGCGGCGACCATCGCCGCGTCGTCGGCGTCGGGTCGGCCGTAGACGATGTTCTCGCGCACCGAGCGGTGCAGCAGCGACGTGTCCTGCGTCACCATGCCGATCTGCGCGCGCAGGCTGTCCTGCGTGACGTGGGCAATGTCCTGGCCGTCGATCAGGATGCGGCCGCCCTCGACGTCGTAGAAGCGCAGCAGCAGGTTGACCACCGTGCTCTTGCCGGCGCCCGAGCGGCCCACCAGCCCGATCTTCTCGCCGGGGCGGATGTGCAGGCTGAAGTCGTCGATCACGACCTTCTCGCCGCCGTAGGTGAAGCGCACGTGCTCGAAGCGGATCTCGCCCGCGGTGACGCGCAGCGGCCGTGCGTCGGGCCGGTCGACGACGCTGCGCCGCCTGGACAGCATGCCGATGCCGTCCTGCACGGTGCCGATGTTCTCGAACAGCGCGGCGAACTCCCACATGATCCAGTGCGAGATGCCGTTCAGGCGCAGCGCCATCGCGGTGGCCGCCGCCACCGCGCCGACGCCGACCCTGTCCTGCATCCACAGCGCCAGCGTGACGCCGGCGGTGGCCGCGATCAGCGCCATGCTCAGCGTGTGGTTGACGATCTCGAACCCGCTGACCAGCCGCATCTGCGCGTGCACCGAGCGCATGAACTCCTGCATCGCGCTCCTGGCGTAGCCGGCCTCGCGCTGGGCGTGGCTGAACAGCTTGACGGTGGCGATGTTGGTGTAGGCGTCGGTGATGCGCCCGGTCATCAGCGAGCGCGCGTCGGCCTGCCGCTGCGCGACGCGGCCGAGCCGCGGCACGAAGTACAGCAGCGCGCCGACGTACAGCGCGAGCCAGCCCAGGAACGGCAGCAGCACCCAGGCGTCCATCGCGCCGACGATGGCCACCATCGTCACGAAGTAGATGACGACGAAGACGAGGATGTCGGCGAGCACGAACCAGACGTCGCGCACCGCCAGCGCCGTCTGCATCACCTTGGTCGAGATGCGGCCGGCGAACTCGTCCTGGTAGAAGCCCATGCTCTGGCCGAGCAGCAGGCGGTGGAAGTTCCAGCGCAGCCGCATCGGGAAGTTGCCCGCCAGCGCCTGGTGCTTGATCAGCGTCTGCAGCGCGATCGCGAGCGGGCTGGCGGCCAGGATGCCGGCCAGCAGCAGCAGGCTGCCGCGCTGCTGCGCCCACAGCTGCGCCGGCTCGACGGCCGACAGCCAGTCGACGATGCGCCCGAGCATGGCGAACAGGGCCGCCTCGAACACGCCGATCAGCGCCGTCAGCAGCGTCATCGCCAGCATCAGCGGCCGCACGCCCTCGGTGCACGACCACAGGAACGCGAAGAAGGCGCGCGGCGGCGTCGGCGGCGGCCCGTCGGGGTACGGCTGGACGAGCTTCTCGAAGGCGGCGAACACGAT
>CALIDR010000130.1 GCA_938022295.1 uncultured Burkholderiaceae bacterium | reverse complement strand
GTGCCGGTGACGTCGGAACGGTCACGATCCAAGTCGTCGCGACCGATGCCGGCGGCGCCAGCGTCGCGGCGTCGTTCAACCTGACGGTGGCTGCCCCTGCCCCTGCTCCTCCGCCTGCACCCGCACCGGCACCGGCACCGGCACCGGCACCGGCACCGGCACCCGCACCCGCACCCGCACCCGCACCCGCACCCGCACCGGCACCCGCACCCGCACCCGCACCCGCACCCGCACCCGCACCCGCACCGGCACCCGCACCGGCACCGGCACCGGCACCGGCACCGGCACCGGCACCTGCGCCCGCGGTGCCGGACACGACAGACGTCGTGCAGCCGTCGGTGCGGGCGATGAGCGCGGCGCGGCTGGACTTGGCTGCGTCACCGGGACCGGGCACAGATATCGCTGCGGCTGCAGCCCTGCCGCCGGCCTCGACCGACAGCGGTTCGGTCCTGCGCGAGGCCGACGACGGTCCGGTCGTGAACCGCGCCGACGTGTCAGAGGCCACCGACGCCGATTCACCCACCGGCCGCCTGCTCACCCTGCTGCAGGAGGCCGTGCGGGTCGGCACGGGCGGCGCGCTGCCGCCGGCCTGGCGCGCCGACGCCGCGTTCGCACAGGCGTTGTGGCGCCACCTGAGCGAAGCGCCCGGCCCGGCGGCGTGGACGGCCGAGGAGTTGGCGCAGCTGCTGCTGCAGCAGCTCGGGTTGCAGGCGCGCGGCAGCGACGGGGGCCCTTCGGCGCCCGATGCCGGGGCGTCGGCCGGCGAGTGGTTCGTCGGCGCGCCCTCGACCGACGACGACGATGACCTGCAGCGCCACTTCGAGGCGCTCACCGACCCTCTCGTCGGTGGCGGCCTCGCCGTCTCGGCCGGCGTGCTGCTGTGGGCCACGCGCGCCGGCGGCCTGCTCGCGGCGCTGATGGCGTCGCTGCCGGCCTGGCGCTCGTTCGACCCGATCCCGATCGTCGCCCGCCAGCGCGACGACCGTGATGGCTGCGACGACGCCTTCGCCGACGACGACGGCGTGAGCACCGGCGCCGACAGCGGCACCGCGGCCGGGCCGACGACGCTGCCGCCGCCGACGCCGGCCGAGACGGCCTCGCGGCGCCAGTGGGCCGAACTGCTCGACGAGGGGGCCGCCCGGTGAAGGCGATCCCGCGCATCGTGATGGGGCTGGTGGCCCTGGCCACCGGGCTGCTGCTCGTGTTCGACGTCGCGCTGCGGCTGTTCCCGGGCGAGGCCGACATCGCCCGCGAAACCCGCGGGCGGATCGTGCAGGCGCTGGCGATCCAGGTCGCCGCGCAGCTGCAGGCGCAGGACCTGCGCGCCCTCGAGCGCACACTGCAAGGCGTGCAGGCGCGCGACCCCGAGGTGCAGTCGATCGGCCTGCGCCGTGCCGACGGCGTGCTGCTCGCGCACGCCGGCGAGCACCTGCAGCGCTGGCGGCCCGAGCGCGCGGGCACGCTCGACGCGCTGAAGGTGGACATCGGCAGCGACCGCGGCCGCTGGGGCGCGCTCGAAGTCACGTTCCGCCCGCTGCACGCGCGCGGCGCGGCGTGGCTGCTCAGCGGGCCGGTGCCGGTGATGCTGCTGTTCGGCCTGTTCGGCTCGGTCCTGTTCTACCTCTACCTGCGCCGCATGCTGCAGCACCTGGACCCGGCGTCGGCCGTGCCCGAGCGCGTGCGCACCGCGTTCGACACCCTGAGCGAAGGCGTCGTCGTGCTCGACGCCAAGGGCCGCGTCCTGCTGGCCAACCGCAGCTTCGTCGCGCTGGCGCCGCCGGGGGTCGACGGGGCGCCGATCGGCACGCCGCTGGCCGACGTGCGCTGGCTCGTGCGCGGGCCGGCCGACGACGGCCTGACCGTGCCGCCGTGGGAGACGGCGCTGCGCACGCGGCAGACGCAGCGCGGCGCGGCGTACCGCGTCGTCACCGACGGCCGCGTCACCGCATCGCTGAGCGTGAACTGCTCGCCGCTGCTCGACGAACGCGACGTCGTGCGCGGCTGCATCGTCACCCTGGTCGATCTGACCGAGCTCGAACGCTCGCACGAGCAGCTGCTCGACGCGCTGACCGACCTCGCGGCGTCGAAGCAGGAGCTCGAGATCAAGGCCCACGAACTCGAAGTCATGGCCACCCACGACGCGCTCAGCGGTTGCCTGAACCGGCGCGCGCTGTTCGAGCGTGCCGAGGCGCTGATGGCCGAGGCGCAGGCGCAGCAGCGGCCCCTGGCCTGCGTGATGGCCGACATGGACCACTTCAAGTCAATCAACGACCGCCTCGGCCACGCCGCCGGCGACGACGCGATCCGCCTCTTCGCGGCGCTGCTGCGCGAGAACGTGCGCGCGCTCGACCTCGTCGGCCGTTACGGCGGCGAGGAGTTCTGCCTCGTGCTGCCCGGCGTCGACGCCCGCCAGGCGGCCGCGGTGGCCGAGCGCATCCGCGAGCAGGTCGCCGACAGCGGCGGCGTCGGCCCCGACAGCGCGCGCATGCGGCTGTCGGCGAGCTTCGGCGTCGCGAGCCTGGCCGCCGGCGCCGCGAGCCTGGCCGAACTGCTGGAGCAGGCCGACCAGGCGATGTATGCCGCCAAGCAGGGTGGGCGCAACCGGGTCGTCGTGCACGGCGCCGCCGACCGGGCCGCGGCCGCGCCGGCGGCCGAACCGACGGGTGCCGAGGAGGTCATGGCATGAACGCCCCGTTCGAGCGCCACGGCACGCCGGTGCACGACACGGCCCGGACGCCGGCGCCCCCTTCGCCGCCGCGCGCCGAGGCGCCCGCCGTCGCCTGCGATGCCGCACCGCCCGACGCCCACGACGCCGCGGCCGACCTGCGGCGCCTGCGCTGCTACGACCCCGTCACCGGGCTGCCGAACCGGCTGCTGTTCCGCGAGCAGCTCGACCTGCAGCGCCGCCAGGCGCAGCGCCACGGCGGCGCGCTGGCGGTGCTGATGGCCGACATCGACGACTTCCGCCGCATCAAGCACACGCTCGGCCGCCGCCGCAGCGACCTCTTCCTGCGCACGATCGCGCAGCGGCTGGCCTCGTGCGTGCGCGCGAGCGACCTCGTCGCCGGGGCGAGCGCGCACGAACGCCGCGCCGGGCTGGCCCGCGTCGAGGGCAACGAGTTCGCGATCGTGCTCACCCACGTCACCGAGCCGGCCGACGCCGAACGCGTCGCGCGCCGCATGCGCGAAGCCGCAGGCGCGGTGTTCGCGATCGACGGCATCGAGGTCTTCCCGACGCTGTCGGTCGGCGTGGCGCTGTACCCGGGCGACGGCGCCGGCACCGACGAGCTGCTCGAACACGCCGACATCGCGCTCGGCCGCGCGAAGGACCTCGGCAAGGACCGCGTGCAGTTCTACAACGCATCGATGAACGCGCTGGCGGCCGACCGCCTCGAGCTCGAGAGCATGCTGCGCCGCGCGCTCGACCTCGGCGAGCTGTTCCCGGTGTTCCAGCCGCGGTACGACGTGCGCACCGGCCTGCCGTGCGGCAGCGAGGCGCTGCTGCGCTGGCGGCACCCGAAGCTGGGCGAACTGGCGCCCGGGCGCTTCATCGACATCGCCGAGCAGAGCCGCCTGATCGTGCCGATCGGGGCCTGGATGCTCGAAGCCGCAAGCCGGCAGAACCGCGCCTGGCAGGCGGCGGGCCTGGTGCCGCTGCCGGTGGGGGTCAACGTCTCGGCGCTGCAGATCTGCCGCCCCGACTTCGTCGCCACGGTGGCGCGCGCGCTCGAGCGCAGCGGGCTCAACCCGCGCTGGCTCGAGATCGAGGTCACCGAATCGATGCTGATGCAGGACACCGCGGGCGCCTTGCGCGCGCTGCAGGCGGTCAAGGGGCTGGGGGCGCGGATCGCGATCGACGACTTCGGCACCGGGTTCTCGTCGCTGACGTACCTGCGCGACTTCCCGTTCGACGTCGTCAAGATCGACCGCTCGTTCGTCCAGCGCCTGCCCGAGGACGAGCGCACGGCGGCGATCACCTGCGGCGTGATCGAGCTCGCGCGGCGGCTGCGGCTGGACGTCGTCGCCGAGGGCGTCGAGACCGACGCCCAGCGCCGCTTCCTGCAGCTCAACGGCTGTCCGCTGATGCAGGGGTACCTCTTCTGCCGGCCGCTGCCGGCCGGCGACCTCGAGCGCGTGCGGCGAGGCGACGCGGCGCCGAGCACGGGCGCCCCGGTGCCCTGAGCCGCTGGCCGCGCGGCGCTCAGCCGCGCCGGCGCCTGGACAGCCGCCACGCCAGCAGCGCGAGCGGCGCGGCGTGGAAGACGAGGTCGAAGACGTCGATCGGCCGCCGCAGCGTGCCGGCGGCGAGCATCTTCAGCTTCTCCCACAGGTGCGGCTCGGGGAAGACCGGCGCCACCGCGAGCCACGCCGCGATGGCGACCAGCCACGGCAGCGGCACGCGGTCGAGCCAGCGGCCGACCGCCTCGAGCGCGCCGCGGGCGGGCTCGGCCACCGCAGGCCGCGCTCAGCCGCGCGCGGCGGCCTTGACCTTCAGCCGCCAGGCGTGCAGCAGCGGCTCGGTGTAGCCGTTGGGCTGCTCCTGGCCCTTGAAGACGAGGTCGAGCGCGGCGCGGTAGGCGAAGCTGTCGTCCCAGTGGCCGGCCATCGGGCGGTACAGCGGGTCGCCGGCGTTCTGCTGGTCGACGACGGCGGCCATGCGGCGGAACGTCGCGTGCACCTGCTCCGGCGTCACGATGCCGTGCAGCAGCCAGTTGGCGATGTGCTGGCTGCTGATGCGCAGCGTCGCGCGGTCCTCCATCAGGCCGACGTTGTGGATGTCGGGCACCTTCGAGCAGCCCACGCCCTGGTCGACCCAGCGCACGACGTAGCCGAGGATGCCCTGCACGTTGTTGTCCAGCTCCTGCTGCACCTCGGCCGGTGTCCAGAACGGGATCAGCGCCACCGGCACCTGCAGGATGGCGTCGAGCAGCTTCTCCTCGACCATCGGCGCCTTGGGGCCGCGCGCGAAGGCCTCCATGCTCTCCTGCAGCGAGGCCACGTCGACCTGGTGGTAGTGCAGCGCGTGCAGCGTCGCCGCGGTCGGGCTCGGCACCCAGGCGGTGTTGGCGCCGGACTGCGGGTGCGCGATCTTCTCCTTCATCATGTCGGCCATCAGGTCGGGCATCGCCCACATGCCCTTGCCGATCTGCGCGCGGCCGCGCAGCCCGCAGGCCAGGCCGATCTGCACGTTGTTGAACTCGTAGGCGCGCAGCCAGTTGGCCATCTTCATGCGCGGCTTGCGCACCATCGGCCCGGCGTGCATCGCGGTGTGGATCTCGTCGCCGGTGCGGTCGAGGAAGCCGGTGTTGATGAACGCGACGCGGTGGCGCGCCGCGCCGATGCAGGCGCGCAGGTTCACGCTGGTGCGCCGCTCCTCGTCCATGATGCCGAGCTTGACGGTGTTCTCCGCGAGCCCCAGCAGCGTCTCGACGCGCCCGAACAGCTCGGCGGCGAACGCCACCTCGGCCGGCCCGTGCATCTTCGGCTTGACGATGTACACGCTGCCGGTGCGCGTGTTGTGCAGGCCGGGCGTGCCCAGGCGCTTGAGGTCGTGCAGCGCGATCGCCGTCGTCACGACGGCATCGAGGATGCCTTCCGGGATCTCGCTGCCGTCGCCGAGCAGGATCGCCGGGTTCGTCATCAGGTGGCCGACGTTGCGCACGAACAGCAGCGAGCGGCCGTGCAGCGTGAGCGGCTTGCCGTCGGTGCCGGTGTAGACGCGGTCGGGCTCGAGGCGGCGCGTGAACGTCTTGCCGCCCTTGGTGACTTCCTCGGTCAGCGTGCCGCGCAGGATGCCGAGCCAGTTGCGGTAGCCGAGCACCTTGTCCTCGGCGTCGACGGCGGCCACCGAGTCCTCGAGGTCGAGGATCGTCGAGACGGCCGCCTCGACGACGACGTCGGCGATGCCGGCCGGGTCGGTCTTGCCGATCGGGTGGCCGCGGTCGATGCGCACGTCCAGGTGCAGGCCGTGGTGGCGCAGCAGCACCGACGACGGCGCCGCGGCGTCGCCCTGGTAGCCGACGAACGCCGCCGGGTCGGCGGGCGCGGTGACCGTGCCGTCCGCGAGCGTCACGGCGAGCCGGGCGCCGCCGGCGCCGATGTCGACCCGGTACGCGACGGCGTCGCGGTGCGAGCCCGCGGCCAGCGGCGCGGCCTGGTCGAGCACGCCGCGCGCGTAGTCGATCACCTTCTGGCCGCGCACCGGGTTGTAGCGGCCGCCCTTCTCGGCGCCGCCCGTCTCGGGGATCACGTCGGTGCCGTACAGCGCGTCGTAGAGCGACCCCCAGCGCGCGTTCGCGGCGTTGAGCGCGTAGCGGGCGTTGAGGATCGGCACCACCAGCTGCGGGCCGGCCAGCTTCGCGACCTCGTCGTCGACGTGGGTGGTTTCGCACTGCACCGCGCCGGGTGCCTCGACGAGGTAGCCGATGCGCTTCAGGAACGCGCGGTAGGCCGGCATGTCGCCGATCGCCCCCGGGTTGGCCTTGTGCCAGGCGTCGAGCTCGAGTTGCAGGCGGTCGCGCTCGGCGAGCAGCGCGCGGTTCTTCGGCGCCAGGTCGTGCGCCAGCGCGTCGAAGCCGCGCCAGAACGCGGCCGGGTCGACGCCGGTGCCGGGCAGCACTTCGTCGTCGACGAAGCGCGCCAGCTCGGCGGCCACTTGCAGGCGGTGACGGGGGATGCGGTCGGCCATCGGGGGCTCCTCGAGGGGCGGGAAGGGAGGTCGGAACGGTGACGCGGCGGCTCGAGCGGCGGTGCGCCGCGGCCTCGCCCGGCGCGGGGGGCCGGCACCGGGCGTGGGGCAGGTCAGTCTTGTATAAGACTTTACGCCGAAAGCCGGGCTCCATTGCCGGCGGCGGCGGGCGGGCATCTTTGCGCCAGGCGGCTCAATGCACGCCTGCCGGCGCCGGCGCGCTGAAGCCGGGCGCGCCGATGCCGACAACCCGGCAAGGCCGTGCGCTTTCGTGCGGCCGCCCGCGCACGCCGCCACGATGCCCCCCACCGCACTGCTGCGCCGCCATCTCGAAGCGCTGCTCGGCCCGGCCGAGGGCCCGCTCGTCGACGCGCTGCTCGCGCGGCTGCGCATCGTCGAAGTCGTCGGCGGCCAGACGCTGATCCACGAGGGCGACGCCGGCGACGCGATGTACCTCGTCGTCAGCGGCCGGCTGCGCGCCTACGCCGCCGGCGCCGACGGCACGCCGCGCCGCGTCGGCGATGCCGCGCGCGGCGCGCTCGTCGGCGAGCGCAGCCTGGTCGCCGGCACGCCGCGCTCGGCCACCGTCGTCGCGCTGCGCGACTCGGTGCTCGCGCGGCTGGACCGCGCCGACTTCGACGCCCTGGTCGGCCGCCACCCGGCGCTCGCGCTCGCGCTGGCGCGCCACGTGCTCGCGCGGCCCGCCGTCGCCGCCGGCGCCGCCGGCGCCGCCGAGCGGCCGGTGACGATGGCGCTGCTGCCGAACACGGCCGGCGTCGACGCGCTCGAGTTCGCGCACCGCCTGGCTGCCGCGCTGCAGCCGATGGGGCGCGCCGCCGTCGTCGGCGCGGCACGGATCGACCACGACCTCGGCCGCGCCGGCATCGCGCGCAGCGACGCTGCCGACGCCGAGGCCAACCGCCGCATCGCGCTGCAGCTCGACGCGATCGAGGCGGCGCACGACTTCGTGCTGCTCGTCGGCGACGCCGCGCCGACGCCGTGGACGCAGCGCTGCAGCCGCCACGCCGACGAGACGCTGCTGCTCGCCGACGCGACGCGCGACCCGGCGCTGCACCCGACCGAGACGGCGTGCCTGATGGCCCGGCCGCCGTTCGCACGCGCGGCCGAGGTCCTCGTGCTGCTGCACCCGGCGGCGCGGCGCTCGCCGCGCGGCACCCGCGCCTGGCTCGCGCGCCGCCCGGTGGCCGACCACGTGCACGTGCGGCCCGACCTCGCGCGCGACATGGCGCGCCTGGCACGCCTGCAAAGCCGCACCGCGGTCGGCCTCGTGCTCGCCGGCGGCGGCGCGCGCGGCTTCGCGCACCTCGGGGTGTGGCGCGCGCTGCGCGAGCGCGGCGTCGAGATCGACTGCGTCGGCGGCACCAGCATCGGCGCCGTGATGGCGACCTATGTCGCCTCCGACCAGCCGTACGACGTCGTCGAGGCCAACGCGCGCCGCGCCTTCGCCACCGACCCCACCGGCGACCGCAGCTGGCTGCCGCTGCTGGCGCTGGCCAAGGGCGAGCGGCTGCGCGCCACGCTGCGCGACGCCGTCGAGGGGCTCGTCGGGTACGGCGCCGACGTCGAGGACCTGTGGAAGAACCACTACAGCGTGGCGACCAACTTCACCCACGCGCGCGAGGAGGTGATCCGCCACGGCGACCTCGTGCGCGCGCTGCTGGCGTCGATCTCGATCCCCGGTGCGCTGCCGCCGGTGGCGCGCGGCGGCGAACTGCTGTGCGACGGCGGCACGTTCAACAACTTCCCGGTCGACGTGATGCGCGGCATGCGCGGCGTGGGCCGCGTGATCGGCGTCGACCTCGACCACGTCGAGGCGAGCCGCGTCGACGGCGACGAGCTGCCCGGGCGCTGGGCGCTGCTGCGCGACCGCCTGCGCCCGCGGCGGCGCCGGCGACTGCAGGTGCCGTGGCTCGCGACCTACCTGCGGCGGGTCACGATCCTGTACAGCACGTCGCGCCAGCGCGACGCGCAGCGCCTGGCGGACCTGTGCCTGCACCCGCCGCTCGAGCGCGTGGGCCTGCTCGACTGGCACCGCTTCGACCGCATCGCTGCCCAGGGCTACCGGCACGCGATCGAACAGCTCGACGCCGCCGGCCCCGAGGTGCGGGCGTGGCTCTACGTCGCGCGGGCGCAGCCGCCGGTGATGCCCGATTCTTCACCTGCACTTGCGCTATCGGCCGAAATGGCGCCTTGATCCGAAACCTGCGCAGGCGTATTCTCGGCCGATGGACCGGCTCAAGCAGATCGAGTCGTTCGTGGGCGTCGCGACCAAGGGCAGCCTGACGGCCGCCGCCCACGCCGAGGGCGTCGCCCCGGCGGTGATCGGGCGGCGCATCGACGCCCTCGAGGCGAGGCTGGGCGTCAAGCTGCTCGTGCGCACGACGCGGCGCATCACACTGACCCACGAGGGCAGCGCATTCCTCGAGGACTGCCAGCGCGTGCTGGCCGACCTGGCCAACGCCGAGGCGAGCGTGAGCGCCGGCGGCGTCAAGGCGAGCGGCCACCTGCGCGTCACCGCGCCGGCGGGCTTCGGCCGCCGCCACGTCGCGCCGCTGGTGCCGCGGTTCCTCGCCCGCCACCCCGAGGTCAGCCTGTCGCTGAACCTGAGCGACCGCGTCGTCGACATCGTCAACGAAGGCGTCGACTGCGCGGTGCGCGTCGGCGACCTGCCCGACTCGAGCCTCGTCAGCCTGCGCCTGGCCGACAACCGGCGGCTGTGCGTGGCCACCCCCGAGTACCTGCAGCGCGCCGGCGTGCCGCAGACGCCTTCGGACCTGATGAAGCACGAGTGCCTGACGCTGTCGTCGGATGCCAGCCAGACGCGCGGCTGGGCGTTCACGGTCGATGGCCAGGTCACCCACCTGCGCCCGAGCGGGCGGCTGGACTGCAGCGACGGCCAGGTGCTGCACGACTGGTGCCTGATGGGCCTGGGCATCGCGTGGCGCAGCACGTGGGAAGTCGAGCGCGAGATCGCCACCGGCCAGCTCATCAGCGTGCTCGACGCCTACGCCGCGCCGCCCAACGGCATCTACGCCGTGTTCCCGCAGCGCAAGCACCTGCCGCTGCGCGTGCGGCTGTGGATCGACTTCCTGAAGCAGACCTACGGCGATCCGGCGTACTGGTCGAGCTGATGCCCCGACTGTGCGGCGGGACCCTCAGCGCTGCCGCCGGCGAGCGACGGCGCCGACGACCGACAGCCCCGCCAGCATCAGCGCGACGCTCGCCGGCTCGGGGATCGGCGCCGTGCCGGCGAACGTGCCGAACGAGACGCGGGTCCACTCCTCGCCGTTGTACAGGGTGAGCGGCCCGATGTCGTAGGCGCCACGGGGGGCGCCGTCCAGGTAGAACGCGATGCCGGCGGTGACGAAGTCGTCGCCCGCCGCGTGGCGGAACGTCAGGCCGACCTGGTTGGCGCCGTTGATCAGCGACGAGACGTTGACCAGTACCAGTTCGTCGGTCTGCCCCGGCTGGACGAACACGCGGCGGCTGCGCACGTGCAGGTCGCCGCCGATCGACAGCAGGTTCAGGTCCAGCAGGTCGTTGCTCGGATGGCTGCCGAACGCGTCCCACAGGCGCAGGCGGGCGGCATCCCCTGCCAGCGGCACCTTGAGGTCCCAGACCGCCTCGACGGCGAAGTCGTTGCCCTTCCACAGCCCGCGGTTCTCGACGTTGGCTCCGGGCGTGTACTGTGTCGACGTCTGCAGGAAGTAGTTGAGAGAGCGGCCGACGACCACGCCGCCGAACGTCGAGTCGGGCATGTCGTCCCAGTCGAAGCGCAGCTTGCCGCCCGACTCCGAGCCCGCCTTGATCGGTGCGCCGGTGCGCGTGGCGACGAAGTATTGCCCGACCGAGGCCGTCGGCACGCCAGCGCTGGTGTAGGTGCCGCCGACGAGCGGCTCACCGTTGTCGAACGGGTCGACGTAGCCGATGTCGACGGCGCCGTTGCTCCACTGCACGCGCAGCTCGTCGAGCTTGAAGTTGGTGTACGCCCCGGCCGGCAGGGCTGCCAACGACAGCGCCGCAGTGACGGCGGCACACAGGCCGCGCCCGATGTTCGACTCCGCCATGACCCACCCTCCTTGTTGTTCAAACCCAGCAAATCGGCGATCGACGGGGGACACAATGGCCGCGGTGACGACGCCCCCGCGAATCGGGGGGGCGGCGTCCGGGGGCGGGGAAAGGCTTTGGACAGACGGGGCGCGGCCTAGCCGCCGGCGTCAGTGATGCACTTCTTGACGAAGCTCGCCTTCGCCGCGCCGGCGAGCTTGCGCTCGGCGGCCATCGACTCGCAGCCGGCGGTCAGCAGCGCCGTCGCGTCGCCCTGGCACTTCTTGAC
>CALIDR010000129.1 GCA_938022295.1 uncultured Burkholderiaceae bacterium | reverse complement strand
GCGCGCGGCGCGAAGTCCTTGACGACCCAGTCGACGCCGTCGACCGTGACCTTCACGACGCGCGCATTGGCCCAGCGGCCCTCGCGCAGCGTCTGGCAGGGCACGTCGCGCAGCTGGTCGCGCGTGAAAGGCGGTGTGGCGCCGGCCATCGGGAGGAACGGACAGGGGCCGCCCGCGGGGACCCGTCCCTTGTCACAATTCTTTCACAAAGGGGTACGCCGCCCGCCACGGGCAGAATCGCGTGATGGACCAGGCGCAGCCCGCCCCGTCGCTGCTCGCCGTGCCGGCAGCCGGCGCGCCGGCGTCGCTGGACGTCTCGATCGTGATTCCGATGTACAACGAGGTCGACAACCTGCGCGATCTCGTCGCGCGCGTCGGCGACGCGATGGCCGGCAGCGGCTTCGGGTTCGAGCTGATCGCCGTCGACGACGGCTCGACCGACGGCACCGCCGAGCTGCTCACCGCGCTGGCGCGCGACCACGACTGGCTGCACCCCGTGCTGCTCGCGCGCAACTACGGCCAGTCGAGCGCGCTGCAGGCCGGGTTCGACCGCGTGCGCGGGCGCTACGTCGTGACGCTCGACGCCGACCTGCAGAACGAGCCGCTCGACATCCCGCTGCTGCTGCGGCGGCTGGAAACGGACCCGAGCGTGGACATGGTCTCGGGCTGGCGCCAGCAGCGGCAGGACGCCGCGATTTCCCGCCGCCTGCCGAGCCTGATCGCCAACCGCCTGATCTCGCGCGCGACGCGGGTGAACCTGCACGACTACGGCTGCGCGCTGAAGGCGTACCGGCGGCCCATCATCGACCGCATCCGGCTGTACGGCGAGCTGCACCGCTTCATCCCGTCGCTGGCGCGCGACGCCGGCGCGCGCATCGCCGAGATGCCTGTGCGCCACCACGCGCGCACGCGGGGCCAGAGCAAGTACGGCATCGACCGCACGTTCCGCGTCATCCTCGACCTGGTGCTGATCGTGTTCTTCATGCGCTACCGGCAGCGCCCGCTGCACGCGTTCGGCGGCCTCGGGCTGTGGCTCGCCACGCCCGGCATCGCGATGCTGGGCTACCTGCTCGTGCTCAAGTTCGGCGGCGAACCGATCGGCGGGCGGCCGCTGCTGATCGCCGCCGTGATGCTGATCCTGATCGGCGCCCAGCTCGTCGTCGCCGGGCTGATCGGCGAGATGCTCACCCGCATCTACCACGAGGGTCAGGGCCGGCCGCAGTACCACGTGCGCAGCCCCGCCCCCGAGGCCGGCGGCCCGCCGGGGGGCGGTTGAGCGCATCGCCACGGCCGGGCCGGGCCTCCTCGCCGGCGCCGGTCGCCGCGCCGCCGCCGGGCGGCCGCCGCCCGGCGCGCCAGCAGCTGCGCGCGCTCGTGCGCGTCGCGCTCGGCGCCGCGCTGCTCGCTGCCGTGCTGTGGTGGGTCGATCCGCGCGCGCTGCTGCAGCTGTGGCGCGCGGCCGATCCGGCGTGGCTCGCCGCCGGGCTGGCGAGCGCGGTGGCGGCCAACGTCGCCTCGGCGCTGCGCTGGTGGGCGCTCGCGCGCTGGCTCGGCGCCGCGGTGTCGGCGCGCTGGGCTCTCGCGAGCTACTTCCGCGGCGTCGCCGTCAACGCGCTGCTGCCCGGCGCCGTCGTCGGCGGCGACCTGCTGCGCACCCACGCGCTGGCCCGGCAGGGGCTGCCGCTGCTCGAGGCGGCACTGTCGGTGCTCGTCGACCGCCTGAGCGGCCTGTGGATGCTCGTCGTGCTCGGCGCACTCGCGGCGGCCGTCGGGGTGGCGAGCGATGCCGGCGCGCCCGTCGGCCGCCTTGCCGGCGGCGCCGGGCCGGCCGCGCTCGTCGGCGTGGCCGCGGCCCTGCTGGCACTGCCGCTGGCCGTCGGCTGGGTCTGGCGACAGGCGGGCGGCGAGCCGCCGGCACAGGGCGGGCAGCCGTGGCACGCCCGCCTGCGCCGGCTGGCGCATCGCCCGCGCGCGCTGACGCAGTACGGCTGGCAGGCCGCGGGGTCGACGCTGGTGCAGGTGCTGTCGATCGCGACGCTGGCCTGCGGCGGGGCGGCGCTGGGCGTGCACCTGCCGCCGTGGGTCTGGGCGGCGGCGGCGGTGCCGGTGTTCCTGTTCGCGACGCTGCCGGTCAGCTTCGGCGGCTGGGGCACGCGCGAGGCGGCGGCGGTGGTGGCGCTCGGCGCGTTCGGCGTCGAGCCGGCGGCGGCGGTCGCGGTGGCGATGCTCTACGGCATCGCGGCGCTGGTGCAGGCGGCAGCGGGATCGGCGCTGCTGGTGACGGGCCGCGACGGCCGCCGGCGCTGACGGTCCGCCCGTCCGTCGGCGGGCCGTCACGCGCGGGCACCGGGCCATTGGGGACAATGCACCGATGCCCGTCGGTGCCTACCTGAAACTCTCGGTCGCGGTCGCGGTGGCCACGATCCTGCTCAAGGGCGGAGCGTGGTGGATCACCGGCTCGGTGAGCCTGCTGTCGGACGCGATGGAGTCGCTGGTCAACCTCGCCGGAGCGAGCTTCGCGCTGATGATGGTGACGCTGGCGGCCAGCCCGCCCGACGCCGAGCACCCGTACGGCCACCACAAGGCCGAGTACTTCTCCAGCGGCCTCGAGGGCGTGCTGATCCTGGTCGCCGCGCTGGCGATCATCTGGGTCGCGATCGGGCGCCTGATCACGCCGCGGCCGCTCGAGCAGCTGACCTGGGGTCTGGGGTTGTCGATCGCCGCCTCGGTGCTCAACGGCGCGCTCGCCTGGGCGATGCTGCGCAAGGCGCGCGAGCACCGCTCGATCGCGCTCGAGGGCGACGCGCGCCACCTCTTCACCGACGTCTGGACGACGGCCGGCGTCGTCGCCGGGCTGATCGCCGCCGGCGCCACCGGCTGGCTCTGGCTCGACCCCGTGATCGCGATCGCGGTGGCGCTGAACATCGTGCGCGAGGGCCTGTCGCTGATCCGCCGCTCGGCCGCCGGGCTGATGGACCACGCGCTCGAGCCCGAAGTGCAGGCGCAGATCGAACAGGTGCTCGACGGCTTCCGCCACCCGACGATCCGCTTCGACCACGTCGTGACGCGCCGCGCCGGGCAGCGCCGCTTCGTCGACCTGCACATGCACATGCCCGGGAGCTGGACGCTCCGCCGCGCGGCGGCGCTGCGCGCCTCCGTCGAGCAGGCGCTGATGAGCGCGGTGCCCGGGCTGCGGGCGACGATCCAGCTGCTGCCGAACGACGTCGAGGGGCACTTCGGCGACGTCGACGATCTGATCTGAACGCCTGCGATGCTGGCGCTGGTGCAGCGGGTGAGCGAGGCGAAGGTCGTCGTCGACGGCGCGGTCGTCGGCGCGATCGGCTCCGGCCTGCTGGTGTTCGTCTGCGCCGAGCCCGCCGATACCGACGCCCACGCGCAGCGCCTGGTCGACAAGCTGCTC
>CALIDR010000128.1 GCA_938022295.1 uncultured Burkholderiaceae bacterium | reverse complement strand
TTGCGTCGTCGTCGCGGTCTCGGGCGTCAGCGTCTGGCAGCTGTGCAGGTGGATCGTGCGCGGGTTGTGTGGGGTCGGCGCAATGACACGACACGCAACGGCAAATCGCCAGCGCCTGCGGGGCGCGCGCCTTCGGTCGCTTTCATGGGGGCGAGGATGCCGTGCGCGTGAGTTGACATAATCCACATCGTCGTGCATTCGATGGTGCGCGGCCCGACGGTCGAGGGCCGTTGACGCGCGTCAACGGTGCAGCCCGCAAGCGGCGCAGAATGCGAGTCCCGTCGCCGATCCGATCGATGAGCCCCCGAGTCCAGACCCACGAAGTCGCCGTCGGCAGCCTCGCGCTGCCGGGTTCGCTGGCGGTGCCGGACGGTGCACGCGGTCTCGTGGTCTTCGTGCACGGCAGCGGCAGCAGCCGCCTGAGCCCGCGCAACCGCCACGTCGCGCAGACGCTGCAGCGGCGCGGGCTGGCCACGCTGCTGTTCGACCTGCTGCTGCCGCACGAGGCCGACGACCGCCGCAAGGTGTTCGACATCGACCTGCTGACGCAGCGCGTCGGCGACGCCGTCGACGCGCTGCGCGCCGACCGGCCCGCAGTGTCGGCGCTGCCGGTGGGTCTGTTCGGCGCCAGCACCGGTGCCGCGGCCGCGCTGAAGCTCGCGGCGGCGCGGCCGGACGCGATCGCCGCCGTCGTCTCGCGCGGCGGCCGGCCGGACTTGGCGCTCGACCGCCTGCCCGACGTGCGCGCGCCGACGCTGCTGATCGTCGGCGCCTGGGACAACGAGGTGCTGGCGCTGAACCGTCTCGCCTACGCCGAGCTGACGTGCCGCAAGCAGCTCGCCGTGGTGCCCGGCGCCACGCACCTGTTCGAGGAGCCGGGCACGCTCGACGAGGCGGCGCGGCTGGCCGGCGACTGGTTCGAGACCCACCTCGCTGCGGAGGCCGCCCCGTGACGACCCGTTTCGCCGACCGCGAAAGCGCCGGCCGCCTGCTCGCGCAGCGGCTGCTCGCGATGCACCTCGCGCCGCCGATCGTCGTGCTCGCGCTGCCGCGCGGCGGCGTGCCCGTGGCCGCCGAAGTCGCGCGCGCGCTCGGCGCGCCGCTGGACCTGCTGCTGGTGCGCAAGATCGGCGTGCCGTGGCAGCGCGAGCTGGCGCTGGCGGCGGTCGTCGACGGCGACGAGCCGCAGGTCGTCGTCGACGACGAGGTGCAGCGCCTGAGCGGCGTCGACCGCGCGTACATCGACGCCCAGGCCGCGGCCGAGCTGAAGGAGATCGAGCGCCGCCGCGCCGTGTACCTGCGCCAGCGGCCCTCGGTGCCGGTGGCCGGCACGACGGCGATCGTCGTCGACGACGGCATCGCCACCGGCACCTCGGTGCGCGCGGCGCTGAAGGCGCTGCGCCGCCGGCAGCCCAAGCGGCTCGTGCTGGCGGTGCCGGTGGCGCCGGCCGACACGGTGGCCGCGCTGCGCCACGAGGTCGACGACGTCGTCTGCCTCAGCCAGCCAGAGCCGTTCCACGCCATCGGCCTGCACTACGACGACTTCCACCAGCTCGAAGACGCCGAGGTGCTCGCCGCCCTCGCCTCGCTCGCCCCGCCCGGTTCCCCTGGAGAACGCTGAATGGACACCCTCTGGATCGTCACCGCCAACGCTGCGCGCGCGCGCATCTGCGAACGCCAGGCCGACGGCCGGCTCGCCGACGTCGCCGACCTCGTGCACCCGCACAGCCGGCTTGCGGGCCGCGACCTCGCCGACGACCGCGCCGGCCGCGTCGAGCGCGACCTCGGCGGCGACCGCCATGCGAAGACGGCCTACGAGCCGCCCACCGACGCGCGGCAGAAGGAGCACGAGCGCTTCGCGCGCGAAGTCGCCCGGCAGCTCGACGACGCCGTCGCGCAGGGCCGCTGCCAGGGCCTCGTGATCTACGCCGCCCCGGCGTTCCTCGGCGAACTGCGTGCGGCGCTCGGCCCCGTGGCGGCGAAGGCCCTGCGCCACGACGAGGCGGCCGACCTCACCGCCACCCCGCTCGACGAGCTGCGCCGGCGCGTCGACGCCGTGCTGCGCCCCGGCGCTTGACCGAATCCGGCCCCGCCGCCGGTCCGGCGGCCGCCACCACGGCCGACAACGCCGAGATCGCCGCCCTGCTGCGCGAGATGGCCGACCTGCTCGAGGCGCAGGGCGGCAACCCTTACCGCGCGCGCGCCTACCGGCGCACCGCCGACACGCTCGCGTCGCTGTCCGAGAGCGTGCGTACCGTGTTCGACCGCGAGGGCCTCGCCGGTCTCGACGCCCTGCCCGGCGTCGGTCCCGGCATCGCCGCCGCGATCGCCGAGATCCTCGCCTGCGGCCGCTGGGGGCGGCTCGAGCGGCTGCGCGGCGAAGTCGACGCCGAGGCGCTGTTCCGCACGATCCCGGGCGTGGGCCCCGAGCTCGCGCGGCAGATCCACGACGAGCTGCACGTCGACAACCTCGAGGCGCTCGAGGCGGCAGCGCTCGACGGCCGCCTCGAGCGGCTGCCGCGGCTCGGCCCCCGCCGCGCGGCGGCGATCCGCGCGGCGCTCACGGCAATGCTGGATCGCCGGCGCGCGCTGCGCCGCGGCGCGCGCGCCGCCGTGGCCCCCGGCGAGCCGCCGGTGCAGGCGCTGCTCGACGTCGACCGCGAATACCGCGAAGCGGCCGCCGCCGACCGGCTGCCGAAGATCGCCCCGCGCCGCTTCAACCCCGAAGGCCGTGCCTGGCTGCCGGTGCTGCACACGCAGCGCGGCGACTGGCACTTCACCGCCCTCTTCTCGAACACCGCCCGCGCGCACGAGCTCGGGCGCACGCACGACTGGGTCGTGATCTACGCCGAGGACACCGAGCACCGCGAGCGCCCCTACACCGTCGTCACCGCCGCCGGCGGCGCGCTGGCCGGGCGGCGGGTCGTGCGCGGGCGTGAGTCAGAATGCCGGGGGTGGTACGCCGGCCGCTGACGGAACGCGTCGCGTGCAGGCGCACCGGTTGATCGTGGTCAAGCGGCCGGAGGCCGGCCGGCCCCTACATTGAGGGCCGGTCCCGCCGCGCCGCGGCAAAGGAGAACGGAAATGGGCGAGAGAATCGACGCCGGCACCATCTGTACGCGCATCGTCACGGTGGCCGAGCCGGACATGGCACTGAACGACGCCGCGCGGCTGATGCGCGAGCACCACGTCGGCAGCCTCGTCGTCGTCGCCGAGCGCGACGGCGTGCGCGTGCCGGTGGGCATCCTGACCGACCGCGACATCGTCACCGCCGTCGTCGCCAAGGACGTCGACGCGCGCACGCTGCGCGTCGAGGACGTGATGAGCGCCGAGCCGGTGTGCGTCGGCACCGAGGCGTCGGTGATCGACCTGCTGCGCACGATGCGCGCCAAGGGACTGCGCCGGCTGCCGGTGGTCGACGACCGTGGCGGGCTCGTCGGCCTCGTCACCCTCGACGACCTGCTCGGCATCTTCGCCGAGGAACTGCGCGCCACCGTCGCCGCGATCGAGGCCGAGCAGGCGCGCGAGGCGCGCCAGCGGCGTTGAGGCGGAGGCGGTGAATTGAGCGAACACGGCAAGCTTCACCGTTTCGGCGGCCGGCTCGTGATGGTCGGCTTCGGCAGCATCGGCCAGGGCGTGCTGCCGCTGCTGCTGCGGCACATCGAGATGTCGCCGGCGCAGATGCTGATCGTCACCCCCGGCAACGACGGCCACGAGATCGCCGCCGCCCACGGCGTGGCGATGCTCGACGCCGCGGTGACCGAGGCCAACCACCGTGAGCTGCTCGGCCCCCGCCTCGGGCCGGGCGACTTCCTGCTCAACCTCTCGGTAGACGTCAGCACGACGGCGCTGATCGCGCTGTGCCACGAGCGCGGGGCGCTGTACCTCGACACCGTGATCGAGCCCTGGGCCGGCGGCTACACCGACACCCGCCTCCCGCCGGCGTCGCGCACCAACTACGCGCTGCGCGAGGCGGCACTCGCGCTGCGCGGCCCGGGGCCGCAGCCGACCGCGGTGCTGACGCACGGCGCCAACCCCGGGCTGGTTTCGCACTTCGTCAAGCAGGCGCTGCTCGACCTGGCGCGCGCCGCCGGCGAACCGCCCGCGGTGCCGGCGCGGCGCGAGGACTGGGCGCGGCTGGCGCAGCGGCTGGGCGTGCGCGTGATCCACATCGCCGAGCGCGACAACCAAGTCGGCGCCCGGCGCAAGGAGATCGGGGAGTTCGTCAACACGTGGTCGGTCGACGGCTTCGTCGGCGAGGGCCTGCAGCCGTCCGAGCTCGGCTGGGGGTCGCACGAGCGCGAACTGCCGCCCGACGGCGCGCGCCACACCTCGGGCTCGCTGGCCGCGATCTACCTGCGCCGCCCCGGTGCCGGCACCCGCCTGCGCAGCTGGACGCCGCTGGCCGGCGCGCAGCAGGGGTTCCTGATCACCCATGGGGAGTCGATCTCGATCGCCGACTACCTGACGCTCGGCGACCCCGCGCAGCCCGCGTACCGGCCCACGGTGTGCTACGCCTATCACCCGTGCGACGACGCCGTGCTGTCGCTGCACGAGCTCGCCGGGCGGGCCTGGGTGCCGCAGGAGCGCCACCGCATCCTGAAGGACGACATCGTCGCCGGCACCGACGCCCTCGGCGTGCTGCTGATGGGCCCGCCGCGCGCCTACTGGTACGGCTCGCTGCTCGACATCGACACCGCGCGCGCGGCGTGCCCGCACAACAGCGCGACGAGCCTGCAGGTGACGTCGGCGGTGATGGCCGGCGTCGTGTGGGCGATGCGCAACCCCGAGCGCGGCGTCGTCGAGCCCGACGACATGCCCTACGACGAGATCATCGATTGGTGCCGGCCGTACCTCGGCCGCATCGTCGGCGCCTACACCGACTGGACGCCGCTCGACGGGCGCGGGCGCCTGTTCGACGAGCCGCTCGACCGCGACGACCCCTGGCAGTTCAAGAACTTCCGCGTCGGCTGACGCGGCGCACCGACACGGCCGGCAGGCCGTGCGGCATCGGAAGGTTCAGGCCGCGGCGCCCTCGTCGCCCGGCGCGTCGCCGCGGTCGGCCGCCGCGTCGCCCCAGCCGTCGCTGCCGCCGTCGTCGTCGCTCGCGTCGGCACGGCCGAAGCCGACCTTGTCCAGCGGCCGGCAGACGCGGCTGCGCAGGGCCCGCAGGCGCTCCGATGCCTCCATCGCCGCCAGCACGGACTGCGGATTGGTCATCAGGGCGAACGGGTCACTCACGACGCGGGGAGTATGCATCACGACCTCCGGCGGTAACCAATGGTGTGAACGCACTCTAGGCGTATCGCGGCCCGTCGCGCAGTCGGTGGCAACCCATACATCGTGTCGGAAGCGCACCGACGTGCAGATGTCGCAGCCGGTGCGGCGGGTGCCGATCCTCGAAACGACTTGAAGTCTGAAAAGAACTTTTCCCGTAGTCGTTTGGGCCCGAAACTTCAACCGTCGGTCGAGGTTCCGCCAGGGGTCGCCGCAGGGGTCTCGACGGCGAACAGGCGCTCGAAGTTGCGCCGCGTGACGCGTGCCACGTGCTCGACCGCGACGCCGCGCTCGCTCGCCAGCCGCGCGGCCACGTGGGGCACGAGCGACGGATCGTTGGTCCTGCCGCGGTGCGGCACCGGCGCCAGGTACGGCGCGTCGGTCTCGATCAGCAGGCGGTCGTCCGGCACGAGGCGGGCGACGGCGCGCAGGTCGTCGGCGTTGCGGAACGTCACGATGCCGGAAAACGAGACGTGGAACCCGAGGTCGAGCGCCGCGCGCGCGACTTCGGCCGTCTCGGTGAAGCAGTGGAACACGCCGCCCACCGCGTCGCCGCCCTCCTCGCGCAGGATCGCGAGCGTGTCGGCGCTCGCGCTGCGCGTGTGCACGATCAGCGGCTTGCCGCTCGCCCGCGCGGCGCGGATGTGGACGCGGAAACGCTCGCGCTGCCACGCCATGTCGGCCACCGTGCGGCTGCCGAGACGGTAGTAGTCGAGCCCGGTCTCGCCGATCGCGACGACGCGCGGCCGCGCGGCGAGCGCCGTCAGGTCGTCCACGCCCGGTTCGCGCACGCCCTCGTTGTCCGGGTGCACGCCGGCGCTGGCCCAGAAGTTCGGGTACCGCGCGGCCAGGCCGTGCACGGTGTCGAATTCCTCGAGCGTGGTGCAGATGCACAGCGCCGCGTCGACGCCGGCGGTGGCCATCGCGGCGCGGATCGCGTCGACGCGGCCGAGCAGCTCGGGGAAGCTCAGGTGGCAGTGCGAGTCGACGAACATCGTGGCAGGCCCACACGCGGCGCGAGCGCCGCCGCCGGCGTCAGATCGTCTGCGTCGGCTTGTTCGACGAGATCGACGTGCCGAGGATTTCCTCGATCTTGGCCTTCAGCAGGCGCGTCTTCTCGTCGTTCGGGAACCGCACCCCCACGCCCTGCGTGCGTCCGCCCGAGGCGTTGGCCGGCGTGATCCAGCCGACCTTGCCCGCCACCGGGTAGCGCTGCGGGTCGTCGGGCAGCGTCAGCAGCAGGTACATGTCGTCGCCGAGGCGGTACTCGCGCGTCGTCGGCACGAACAGCCCGCCGTCGGTCATCGCCGGGATGTAGGCGGCGTACAGCGCGCTCTTGTCGCGGAACACGAGCTGGATGACGCTCGGCCGCGGCCCGGCGGGGGCTAGGGCACCGGGACGGGTCGGCGTGGGGTCGTTCATCGCCGCGCGAGTGTAGCGGTGGCGGCATCGCGCCGATCGCGCGAATTGAGGCACCGTCGCCCCTCGCCTACCAGCGCTTCGATCAGCAGTGGCGCATTCCACGGATGCTCGTCGTGGCGGGCCACGCGCGCCAGCGTGCGCGCCCAGGCGCCGAGCGCGGCCGCCGCGGCCGGCGAGGCGGCGACCGCCGGCAGCGCCGCCGGCGGAAAGTAGCGCGGCGCCGCACCGGCGGCGCGCAGCAGCAGGTCGTGGCACAGCCGCGCCAGCGCGTCGACGGCGCGCGCGACGCCGCAGCCGGCGAGCACGCCCGCGTCGCCGGCGGCCACCGCCCGCGGCAGCGCGAGCCAGCGCGCGGCGTCGAACCCGTCGTCGCGCAGCCGCCGCGCCTCCAGCGGCTGGCCGCCCGCGGCGTCAAGCAGCACCTCGGCGTCGGCCACGCCCTGCTGCCCGAGCCAGGCGAGCGCCTCGGCACGCGGCGGCAGCCCGAGGGCGACGCGCTGGCAGCGGCTGCGGATCGTCGGCAGCAGCGCCTCGGGGTCGGCGGCGCACAGGATCAGGCGCACCCGCCCGGGCGGCTCCTCGAGCGTCTTCAGCAGCGCGTTGGCCGCCACCGCGTTCATCGCCGTCGCCGGGTGCAGCACGAGCGCCTTGCCGCGGCCGCGCGCGCTCGTCTGCTGCGCCCACGCGATCGCCTCGCGCACTTCGTCGACGCGGATCTCGCGGCTCGGCTTGGTTTTGCCGCGGGCGCCGGATTCGCCGTCGCCCCCGGCGTCGTCGCCCGCCGGCGGCGCACCGAGCGTGGTGCGCAGCGCCGCCGGCACGAGCAGCAGGAAGTCCGGGTGGCGGCGGGCGAGCATCGCCTGGCAGCCGGCGCAGCGCCCGCACGCCACGCCGCCCGCCGGCGCGGGGTCGGCTTCGCACAGCCAGCCCTGGGCGAGCGCCAGCGCGAGCTCGAACTGGCCCACGCCCGCCGGCCCGTGCAGCAGCAGCGCGTGCGCGCGCTGCGCCGCCGCCTTCGCGAGCACGGGCGCGAGCCACGGCAGCGGCAGGCGGCCTGCGGCGTCGATCACGGCAGGCGCTGCGCGGCGGCGCGCTCGATCTGCGCCCACACGGCGTCGCGGCCGGCCCCGGCGTCGACGCGCACGAACCGCTGCGGCGCGGCCACCGCGCGGACTGCGTAGCCGTCGCGCACGCGGGTGAAGAACGTGACGTCCTGGCTCTCGAAGCGGTCCGGCGCGCGGGCGGCGGTGCGGCGCGCCGCCGCCTGCGCCGGGTCGAGGTCGAACCAGAACGTCAGGTCGGGCTGGCGCTGCGGGTGCACCCAGCCCTCGAGCGTGGCCAGCACGCCGAGGTCGAACCCGCGCCCGCCGCCCTGGTAGGCGAACGTGGCGTCGGTGAAGCGGTCGCACAGCACGGTGGCGCCGCGCGCGAGCGCCGGCTCGATCGTCGTCACGAGGTGGTCGCGGCGGGCCGCGAACACGAGCAGCGTCTCGGTCAGCGCGTCCATCGGCCGGTGCAGGATCAGCTCGCGCAGCGCCTCGGCCAGTGCGCTGCCGCCGGGCTCGCGGGTGAGCACGACGTCGCGCCCGCGCGCACGCAGCCACTGCACGAAGGCCTCGAGGTGCGACGACTTGCCGGCGCCGTCGATGCCTTCGAAGGTGATGAACGTGCCGGACATCGGGCGGTGCGGCCGGGTCAGCGTCCGCCGCGCTGGTAGCGGTTCACGGCGCGATTATGGGCGTCGAGCGAGTCGCTGAAGGCGCTGCTGCCGTCGCCGCGGGCGACGAAGTACAGCGCCGTCGTCGGCTCCGGGTTGACGGCGGCGCGCAGCGATGCCAGCCCCGGCATCGCGATCGGCGTGGGCGGCAGACCGGCGCGGGTGTAGGTGTTGAACGGGTGGTCGGTCTCGAGGTGGCGGCGCGTCAGGTTGCCGTCGAACGCCTCGCCGAGGCCGTAGATCACCGTCGGGTCGGTCTGCAGCCGCATGCCGATGCGCAGCCGGTTGACGAACACGCCGGCGACCTTGCCGCGGTCGGCTTCGAGGCCGGTCTCCTTCTCGACGACCGAGGCGAGGATCAGCGCCTCGTCGGCCGTCTTCAGCGGCAGCCCAGGCGCCCGCTCGGCCCACGCGCGGTCGAGGTGGCGCTGCATCGCGGCGTGGGCGCGCTTGAGCACCGTCAGGTCGCTGACGCCGCGGCTGTAGAGGTAGGTGTCGGGGAAGAACCAGCCTTCGGCCGGCTTGTCGGGCGAGCCGACCGCGGCCATCACCTCGGCGTCGCTCAGGCCCGCGATCGTCTGCCGCAGGTTCGGCGCCGAAGCGAGCGCGGCGCGGAACTGGCGGAACGTCCAGCCCTCGATCAGCCGCACCGCCTCGAGCACCTCGTCGCCGCGCACCATCTTGGCCAGCAGTTCGCGCGGCGTGACGCCCGCGTGCACCTCGTAGCTGCCGGCACGGATGCGCGGCGCGTCGCCCGACCAGCGGAACCACTGGTACAGCGCCTCGGGCGACGTGCGCACGCCGGCGTCGACCCAGGCCTGGGCGACGGCGCGCGGCGTCGTGCCGCGCTCGATCGACACCTCGACGACCGGCTGCGCGAGCGCGAGCGGCCGGTCGAGCCACCAGGCGATGCCGCCGGCCACCGCACCGGCGAGCAGCGCCAGCGCGAGGACGGGCCCCCACAGCCATCGGCTCGTCATTGGCTTGCCGGTGCGGCGCGGTGTCGGCCCATGGCGGCTGATGATAATCACCGCCATGTCCGGCCTCTCCCCCGCTCCCGCCGTTGCCGCCGACGGTTTCGTCGTCCTGCCGCGCCTGGGCGTGATCGCCGCCGAAGGCGCCGATGCGGCCACGTTCCTGCACGGCCAGCTGACGCAGGACGTCGCCCACCTCGACGCCGCGCACGCGCGCCCGGCCGGCTACTGCTCGCCGAAGGGCCGCCTGCTGGCGAGCTTCGTCGTCTTCCGCCCGCAGCCCGACCGCGTGCTGCTCGCCTGCAGCGCCGACCTGCTGCCCGCGGTGTCGAAGCGCCTGTCGATGTTCGTGCTGCGCGCGAAGTGCAAGCTGCGCGACGCGAGCGCGGACTGGCGCGTGCTCGGCCTGGCGGGCCCGTCGGCTGCGGACTGGCTCGGCGCGGCGGCGCCGGCCGAGCCGTGGGCGGCGGCGGCGCACGCCGGCGGCCACGTCGTGCGCCTGCCCGGCGCCGCGCGCTGGCTGATGTTGTCACCGAGTGGTGACAAACTGCCGCCGCTGCCGCCGCTGCCGGCGCTGGCACCGGCGGCCTGGGACTGGCTCGACGTGCAAAGCGGCGTGCCGACGATCGTCGCCGCCACCGCGGAGCAGTTCGTGCCGCAGATGGTCAACCTCGAACTCGTCGGCGGCGTGCACTTCCAGAAGGGCTGCTACCCGGGGCAGGAAGTCGTCGCCCGCAGCCAGTACCGCGGCACGCTCAAGCGCCGCGCGTTCCTGTTCCGCGCCGACGCGCCGGCCGTGCCCGGGCAGGAGGTGTTCGCCGCCGACGACCCGTCGCAGCCGGCGGGGATGGTCGTCAACGCGGCGTCGCTCGAAGGGCTCGGCCACCTCGCGCTGGTGGAGGTCAAGCTCGCCGCGCTCGAGCAGCCGCTGCACCTGGGTGCCCCCGGCGGCGCGGCGCTGCATCGCCTCGCGATGCCGTACCCGGTGCCGCTCGAGGCGTCGTGACCGCGGCCGACGCCGGCGCGCGCGGCCGGCGCCTGTTCGTCTACTACCGCGTGCCGGCGCCGCGGCTCGAGGCGGCGGCCGCCGCCGTGCGGGCGCTGCAGGCCGACCTGCGCGCGCGCCACCCCGGGCTCGAGGCGGCGCTGCTGCGCCGGCCCGAACTGCGCGACGGCGACGCGACGCTGATGGAGACCTACGCGACCCCGGCCGGCGTCGACGACGCACTGGCCGCCGAGATCGCGCGCCTCGCCGCCGCGGCCGGGCTGCCGCAGCTGCGCCACGTCGAGGTGTTCGAGCCGCTGCCCTGACGGCGCGGCGCCTCGCGTCCGCCGGGAACCGGCGGCGCCACGTCAGCGCATCAGCAGCAGGCTGGGCAAGGGCACGCTGACGATGCGCGGATCGTCGGTGGCCGACTCGTCACCGAGCGTGACGATCAAGCCGAACGGTGCGTTGTAGTGCGACTTCTCGATGAAGGCGCGCAGACCGCGCGTGTCCTCGTGCGTGATGCTGCGGCGGTACTTCACCTCCACCGGGATCCGCTGCTCGCCGATGGTCAGCACGTAGTCCACCTCCGGCTCGGCGCCGCGTTCCGGGAAGTAGGCCAC
>CALIDR010000127.1 GCA_938022295.1 uncultured Burkholderiaceae bacterium | reverse complement strand
CCTGGACGGGCCGAAGGCCGGCCGGCTCCGCCGGCTGGCAAAGGCCCGCGGCTCCAGGCCCGTCCGGCCGGCCGCGAGACGCGACCGGCCCTCGCCCGGTCCACGCCCGCGCAGGCGGGCGTGGAGCCGCCGGGACTCGGCCTGCGCAGGCCTGGACGGGCCGAAGGCCGGCCGGCTCCGACGGCTGGCAGAAGCCCGCGACTCCAGGGCGCACTGCCGCCTGATCCCACTCCGACTCCCCACCCCATGTCCAAGACCTTCGACGTCATCGTGATCGGCGCCGGCCCCGGCGGCTACATCGCCGCGATCCGCGCCGCCCAGCTCGGCCTGGCCACCGCCTGCATCGACGACTGGACCAACGCCGCCGGCGGCCCGGCGCCGGGCGGCACGTGCACGAACACCGGCTGCATCCCGAGCAAGGCCCTGCTGCAGAGCAGCGAATACTTCGAGCACGCCGGGCACCACTTCGCCGACCACGGCATCGGGCTGAAGGACCTGCGCATCGACGTCGCGAAGATGCTCGCGCGCAAGGACGCCGTCGTGAAGCAGAACAACGACGGCATCCTGTACCTGTTCAAGAAGAACAAGGTCGCGTTCTTCCACGGCCGCGGATCGTTCGCGAAGGCGCTCGACGGCGGCGGCTACGAGATCGCGGTGGCCGGCGCGCAGAGCGAGACGCTGGTCGGGCGCCAGATCGTCGTGGCCACCGGCTCGAGTGCGCGCGCGCTGCCCGGCGTCGCCTTCGACGAGGAGCGCATCCTCAGCAACGACGGCGCGCTGCGCATCCCGGCGGTGCCCAGGACGCTCGGCCTGATCGGCTCGGGCGTGATCGGCCTCGAGATGGGGTCGGTGTGGCGGCGGCTGGGCGCGCAGGTGACGGTGCTCGAGGCGCTGCCGACCTTCCTCGGCGCGGTCGACGAGCAGATCGCCAGGGAGGCGCACAAGGCGTTCACGAAGCAGGGGCTGAAGATCGAGCTCGGCGTGCAGGTCGGCGAGGTCAGGGCGAACAAGAAGGGCGTCACCGTCGCCTACACCGACGCCAAGGGCGGCGCGCAGGTGCTCGAGGTCGAGCGGCTGATCGTCTCGATCGGCCGCGTGCCCCACACCCGCGGGCTGAACGCCGAAGCCGTCGGCCTCGAGCTCGACGAGCGCGGCGCGATCGTCGTCGACGACGACTGCCGCACCAACCTGCCCGGCGTATGGGCGGTGGGCGACGTCGTGCGCGGGCCGATGCTCGCCCACAAGGCCGAGGAGGAGGGCGTGGCGGTGGCCGAGCGCATCGCCGGCCAGCACCCGCACGTCGACTTCAACACGATCCCCTGGGTCATCTACACCAGCCCCGAGATCGCCTGGGTCGGCAAGACCGAGCAGCAGCTCAGGCAGCAGGGGCGCGCCTACAAGGCGGGCACGTTCCCGTTCATGGCCAACGGCCGCGCGCGTGCCCTCGGCGACACCACCGGCGTGGTCAAGTTCCTCGCCGACGCCGCCACCGACGAGATCCTCGGCGTGCACATCGTCGGGCCGATGGCCAGCGAGCTGATCGCCGAGGCCGTCGTCGCGATGGAGTTCCGCGCCAGCGCCGAGGACATCGCGCGCATCTGCCACGCCCACCCGTCGCTGTCGGAAGCGACGAAGGAGGCGGCGCTGGCGGTGGACAAGCGCACGCTCAATTTCTGAGCGGCCGCGCGCCGTGGGCGTACGCCGGGTCACCCTGGACGCGCTGCGCGAGCGCGGCTTCCTGCCCGACCCGGCGCAGCTGCCCGCGCTGGACGCGCTCGAGCGCTGCGAGAACGAGTGGATCGCCTACCTGCAGCGCCGCCGCACGGCGCTGCAGCGCATGTTCGTCAAGCCGCCGATCCCGCGCGGGGTGTACCTGTACGGCGGCGTCGGCCGCGGCAAGAGCTTCCTGATGGACTGCTTCTTCCGCTCGGTGCCGCTGCGGCGCAAGACGCGGCTGCACTTCCACGAGTTCATGCGCGAGGTGCACCACGAGCTGCAGGAGCTCAAGGGCACCGTCAACCCGCTCGACGAGCTCGGCCGCCGGATCTCGCGGCGCTTCCGCCTGATCTGCTTCGACGAGTTCCACATCGCCGACGTCACCGACGCGATGATCCTGCACCGCCTGCTGCAGGCGATGTTCGCGCACCGCGTCTCGATCGTGACGACGTCGAACTTCCACCCCGACGCGCTGTACCCCGACGGCCTGCACCGCGACCGCATCCTGCCCGCGATCGCGCTGCTGAAGCAGCACCTCGAGGTGGTCGACGTCGACGGCGGCGTCGACTACCGGCAGCGCACGCTCGAGCGGCTGCGCACTTACCACACGCCGCTCGGCCCGCAGGCCGACGCCGCGCTCGCGCGGGCGTTCGACCAGCTCGCCGACGCCGCCGACGAGGATCCGCTGCTGCGCATCGAGCAGCGCGAGCTGCACGCGCGGCGGCGCGCCGGCGGCGTCGTCTGGTTCGACTTCCGCGAGCTGTGCGGCCGTCCGCGCTCGCACCACGACTACCTCGAGCTCGCGTCGCGCTTCCACACCGTGCTGCTGTCGGACGTCCCGCAGATGCCGCCGCGGCTGGCCAGCGAGGCGAGGCGCTTCACCTGGCTGGTCGACGTGCTGTACGACCGCCGGGTGCGGCTGCTGCTGTCGGCGGCGGTGCCGCCCGAGCAGCTCTACACCGAAGGGCCGCTCGCGCACGAATTCGCGCGCACCGTCTCGCGGCTGGAGGAGATGCAGTCGGCCGCCTACGCCGCCGGCGGGCGGCGCGTCGTCGACACCCGGCTGACCTGACCGCGGCCCGTGGCCGCGGCGCTACTTCTTCGCCGTCGGCGGGCGCTCGACGCGCACCAGCGCCAGCGACAGGTTGTCGCCGCCGCCCTTGGCGCGCTGGCGCGCCTTGTCGACCAGCAGCTGGCTCGCCTCGCGCACGGGCAGCTCGTGCACGATGGTGCCGAGCTCGGCCGGCGTGAAGTAGTGCCACAGCCCGTCGCTGCACGCCAGCAGGGTGTCGCCGGCGGCCAGCCGCTCGATGCGCGCGAGCGTGATCGGCGGGTCCTGCGGCGCGCCGAGGCAGCCGGTGAGCAGGTTCGACTGCGGGTGCGTGTTGGCCTCCTCCTCGCTCAGCTGGCCTTCGTCGACGAGGCGCTGGACGTAGGAGTGGTCGGTCGTGCGGCCGACCAATTCGTTGCCGCGGAAGTGGTACACGCGCGAGTCGCCTGCGTGCACCACGTCGCAGCGCAGGCCGGGGCTGATCATGAACGCCGCCAGCGTGCTGTGCGGCTCCTCCTCGGCGGCGATCGCGGTGAGCTTGATCATCAGGTGCGCCTCGAGCACGAGCTGCTTGAGCATCTCGGCCGGGTCGTCGGTCTTCGGCGAGTGGCGCTCGAACAGCTGGCGCGCGGTCAGCAGCACCTGGTCGGCCGCCTTGCGGCCCCCGCTCTTGCCGCCCATGCCGTCGGCGAGCACGGCCAGCACACAGCCGGGCGTGCGCTCGTGGACGAGGATCTGCACCTGGTCCTGCTGGTACAGGCGGTCGCCCCGGTGCAGGGCGGTGGCGGCCGACAGGCGGTAGGCCGCGGGGGATGACGTCATGGCGCGCAATATACGGCAGCGCCTGCGGCGACACCGGTACACTGCGTCACGTTTTGGCATGGACGAGAACCTGCACTCGCCGCAACGGCGCCTGATCGAGCTGCGCATCGAGCACGCCGATCTCGACGACCTGATCGACCGTGCCGCGGCCGACCGTCCGCTCGACGACCTCGTGCTGCGCCGGCTGAAGAAGCGCCGGCTGCGGCTGCGCGACCAGATCGCGCGCCTGGAGGCGATCGTCGACCCGGTCGATCCGGCGTGAGGCCGGCCGCGGCGGGCGCCGACGGGGCCGTCGACGCCGCGGCGGGCGACGAACTCGCGGCCGCGGTCGACGCCGCCTTCGCCGCCGGCGGGCCGCTCGCGCGCGCCGACGCCGCCTACGTCGAGCGCGAGGTGCAGCAGGCGTTCGCGCGCGCGGTGGCGCAGGCGCTGGACGAGCGTTCGGCGCTCGTCGTCGAGGCGGGCACCGGGGTGGGCAAGACGTTCGCCTACCTCGTGCCGCTGCTGCTGTCGGGGCGGCGCGCGCTCGTCAGCACCGCCACCAAGAGCCTGCAGGACCAGTTGTACCTGCGCGACCTGCCGCGCCTGGCCGACGCGCTGCGGGTGCCGGCGCGCCTGGCGCTGCTCAAGGGGCGCGCGAGCTACCTGTGCCTGCACCGCCTCGCGCAGGCGCGGCGCGACGCCACGCTGCCCGACCGTGCCGCCGTGCGCGCGCTGGCGCGCGTCGAGGCGTGGGCGGCGTCGACGCGCAGCGGCGACCTGGCCGAGCTCGCGGGGCTGGACGACCGCTCGCCGGTGATCCCGCTCGTGACGTCGACGCGCGACAACTGCCTCGGCAGCGACTGCCCGCAGTGGCGCGACTGCCACGTGATGGCCGCGCGCCGCGAGGCGATGGCCGCCGACGTCGTCGTCGTCAACCACCACCTGTTCTTCGCCGACCTCGCGCTGCGCGACAGCGGCGTGGCCGAGCTGCTGCCCACCGTCGACGCCGCGGTGTTCGACGAGGCGCACCAGCTCGTCGAGGCGGGGCTTTCGTTCCTCGGCGCGACGCTCGGCAGCGCGGCCGTGCTCGACTTCGCGCGCGACCTGCTCGCCATCGGCCTTCAGCAGGCGCGCGGCCTGCAGCCGTGGCCCGAGCTCGCCGCTGGCGTCGAGCGCGCCGCCCGCGAGCTGCGCCTGGCCGCCGCAGGCGGCGAAGCGGCGGTGCGCGGCGGATTCCGTGCCGACGGCCGCGGCGTGCAGCGCCGGCGCTGGGCCGAGCGCGCCGCCGACCCGGCGTTCGCCGCCGCGCTGGCCGCGCTCGCGCAGGCGTGCGACGCCGTCGTGCCGGCGCTGCAGGCGGTCGACGGCGCCGGCCCCGACTTCGCGCGGCTGCACGAGCGCGCTGCGGCGCAGGCGGCGCTGGCACGGCGCTTCGCCGCAGCGTGCCCCGACGACCGCGTGCGCTGGATCGACGTCGGCGTGCAGCAGGTGCGGCTCGTCGAGTCGGCGCTCGACGTGCGCGAGGCGCTCGCCGCCCAGCGCGCGGCAGCGCCGAAGGCGTGGATCTTCACCTCGGCCACGCTCGGCGACGACGAGGCGCTGCGCTGGTTCACCGACCCCACCGGCCTGGCAGACGCGCGCCGCCTGCGCCTGGGCAGCCCGTTCGACTACGCCGCCCACGCGCGGCTGTGGGTGCCCGCGCGCCTGCCGCGCCCGGGCGACGCCGCGCATCCGGGGGCGGTGGCGGCGGTGGCAGCGCGCTGCGCCGGCGTCCTCGGCGGGCGCACGTTCGTGCTGACGACGACGCTGCGCGCGCTGGCGCCGATCGCCGAGTCGCTGCGCGAGCGGCTCGGCGACGCCGGCGTCGAGGTGCTGGTGCAGGGCAGCGAGCCCAAGCGCGTGCTGCTGCAGCGCTTCGTCGACCGCCCGGCGGCGGTGCTCGTCGGCTCGCAGAGCTTCTGGGAGGGCATCGACGTGCCCGGCGACGCGCTGCAGTGCGTCGTGATCGACAAGCTGCCGTTCCCGCCGCCGGGCGATCCGCTGGTCGAGGCGCGCGCGCGCCGCCTCGAGGCCGCCGGCCGCTCGGCGTTCGCCGAGCTCCACCTGCCCGAAGCGGCGGTGGCGCTGAAGCAGGGCGCCGGTCGGCTGATCCGCAGCGAAACCGACCGCGGCCTGCTCGTCGTCTGCGATCCGCGGCTGGTCGCGATGCCCTACGGCGCGCGCCTGCGCGCTGCGCTGCCGCCGATGCCGCTGGTGCGCGACGAGGCCGCCGCGCTGGCGTGGCTGTCGGCGATCGCGCCGCCGCGCTGACGCGCGGGCGAGTTCACCACAGCGCCCACCACGACCGGTCGCGCAGGATCAGGCCTTCCCGCAGGAAGCGGCTGTCGGGGAAGTTGGCCTTCAGCACGCGCTCGACGTCGTCGCGCAGCGCCACGAGGCCGAGCTGGTCGTAGCTGCGCGACAGCAGGTACAGCGCTTCCTCGGTCGCCGGGGCCTGGCGGTACTCCTGGATCGCGAACTGGGCCCGGTTCGCCGCGGCGACGAAGGCGCCGCGCCGGTAGTAGTAGCGCGCGACGTGGACCTCGTACTCCGCGAGCGCGTTGACGATGTAGTCCATGCGCAGCCGCGCGTCGTCGGCGTAGCGCGACTGCGGGAACGTGTCGACGAGCTGCTTGAACGACTGGTACGCCTCGCGCGAGGCCTGCTGGTCGCGCTCCGACAGTTCCTGGCCCGATACCCCGCCGAGGAAGCCGAGGTTGTCGTTGAAGTTGACGAGCCCGCGCAGGTACAGCGCGTAGTCCAGCGCCGGGCTCGACGGGTTCAGGCGGATGAAGCGGTCCAGCCCCGCCAGCGCCTGCGCGCGCTCGTTGGCCTTCCAGCGCGCGTAGGCGAGGTCGAGCTGCGCCTGCTGCGCGAGCAGCGTGCCCGCGGCCTGGCCCTCGATGCGCTCGAGCGCGCGGATCGCGCGCTCGAAGTTGCCGGCCGCCAGTTCCTCCTTGGCGTCTGCATACAATTTCTCGGGCGGGGTGCCGGCGGCGGGCTGCGACGTGGTGCCGCACCCGGCGACCAGCAGTGCACACGCCAGCGCGGCGATCGCGCCCGCCGGCATCTTCTTCGCCCACCGGGCCTTCGTTGTCGCCGCGGCAGCGGCGGGCCGGCGGGCAGATCGTCCCCACAGCATCATGCGCATCGGCGGCCGCGTGCGCGCGGCCGGCAGTCGAACCGGCACCTAGTGTAGATGGACCCCCTCGACGCCGCCGGCGCCGCGCCGAACGCCGACGACGACGCCGGGCCGGAAGAGGCCGCGCCCGAGACGCGCGAGCGGGTCGTCGAGGCCGCCTGGCACGGCTGGCGCGTCGACAAGGTGCTGGTGCAGATCGCCCCCGAGTTCTCGCGCAGCCACCTGCAGCAGCTGCTGGCGCAGGGGCACGCCTTGCTCGACGGCCGGCCCGTGCGCGCGGCGTCGAAGGCGGTGCGCGCGGGGCAGCGGTTGGCGGTGGTGCTGGCGCCGACCGCGCAGGCGCAGGCGTTCCGGCCGCAGGCGATACCGCTCGCGATCGTGTTCGAGGACGCGCACTTGCTCGTGCTCGAGAAGCCCGCCGGGCTCGTCGTGCACCCGGCGCCCGGCAACTGGTCGGGCACGCTGCTCAACGCCTTGCTCGCCCACCACGCGGGGGCGGCCGCGCTGCCGCGCGCGGGCATCGTGCACCGGCTCGACAAGGACACGTCGGGGCTGATGGTGGCGGCCAAGACGCCGGCGGCGATGAACGCCCTCGTGCAGGCGATCGCCGCGCGCGGCGTGCAGCGCGAGTACCAGGCGATCGCTCACGGCGACGTCGGCGGCGGGCCGTTCGTCGTCGACGCGCCGATCGGCCGCGACCCGCGCTCACGCGTGCGCATGGCCGTCGTCGCCGGCGGCAAGCCGGCGCGCACCGACTTCCGGCCGGTCGCACGCCGCGGCGGCTTCAGCGCCCTGTGGTGCCGGCTGCACAGCGGCCGCACGCACCAGATCCGCGTCCACCTGGCGCACCGCGGCCACCCGCTGGTGGCCGACGCGCTGTACGGCGGGGCGCCGGCACTCGGCCTCGCGCGCCAGGCCCTGCACGCGGCGCGCCTGGCGCTGGCCCACCCCATCGACGGGCAGCCGCTCGCTTTCGCGTCGGCGCTGCCCGACGACCTGGCCCGCGCCTGGCACGAGGTCGCCGGCCGAGACGCTACAATGACCGACTGAAACGCGCAGTGCCATCGCATCGACCGGTCTCGAGTCCGGGGTGGGCTGCGCCGGTGCGGTGCCGGATTCGGCACGCCACCGCCGGTGATCGGGACTCCGGCAGTCCGCCAGGTGTGGCGAAAGGGCGGCCGGTTCGCGACGGGCGAACGGGACGCCGTCGCGCCGCCCACCGTGGCCCCCGTTTGACGAGCTGCTTTGCCGCCGACGGCGCCGCGCTGGCGCCGCATCCGTGTTGCCAGATCCTCTAGCCCTCGAACGCCGTACCTGCGGGACCGACCGCCCGTCGCGCCCCCGGCCCCGCCGCCCCCGATGAACACCCACGACGCCAAGCGCGTGCTGGAGACGGCGCTGATCTGCGCCGCGCAACCGCTGTCGCTGCGCGATCTCGGCACGCTGTTCGACGACCGCCTGGGCCCTGACACGCTGCGCACGCTGCTCGACGAGCTCGCGCGCGACTGGAGCGGCCGCGGCGTCGAGCTCGTCACCGTCGCCAGCGGCTGGCGCTTCCAGAGCCGGCCCGAGATGCGCGAGTACCTCGACCGCCTGCACCCGGAGAAGCCGCCGCGCTACTCGCGCGCGGTGATGGAGACGCTGGCGATCATCGCCTACCGCCAGCCGGTCACGCGCGGCGACATCGAGGACATCCGCGGCGTGGCCGTCGGCAGCTCGATCGTCAAGCAGCTCGAGGACCGCGGCTGGATCGAGGCGATCGGCCATCGCGACGCGCCCGGCCGCCCGGCGCTGTACGCGACGACGCGCCAGTTCCTCGACGACCTCGGCCTCGCGAGCCTCGACCAGCTGCCGCCGCTGGAAGGCGGCGCGCCGGCGGCCGCGGCCGTCGAAGCGCTGGCGGTGCAGCCTTCGCTGCTCGACGTTGCGCAGGCGGCGCCCGACGACGCCGATGCGCCGCCCGCCGACGCGCCGCCGGCGACGGCGTCCGAGCGGCCCGCCGAACCCCCGACGCCGGAAGGCGCCCGCGCCCCTGCGGCTTCCGCCGCCTCCACCGCCTCGCCCACATGAACGCCACCGATCCCGACGCGCCCGCCGCCGCGCCCGAGGCGCAAGCCGAGCTCGACAAGGCCCCCGCCGACGCCGTCGCCCCGCGACCCGCGCGCCGCCGCAGCCCGCGCCGCGACGTGCCCGCCGTCGACGCCGAGGCTTCGCAGGCGGCGGCCGTGGGTGAACTGCCGCCGCCGGCCGGCACACCTGCTCCACCGGCGCCGATGGCGCAGGAGCCGGCCGAGCCTGGCGCCGCGCCTGCGCACGACGCAGCGGCCGGCGAAGCGCCGCCCGCGCGCAGCGGCCGCGGC